>DASUXK010000023.1:0-3531 GCA_036377935.1 Usitatibacter sp. | reverse complement strand
CCGCGGCGCCGGCGACGACGAGCCCCGCGCCCACGAGCACCAGCACGAGCACGACCACGCTCACCATGACGATGGCCTGGCGCCGCGTCGGGTACTTCTGGCGCAGCGCTTTCCAGATGGTGCCGAGCATCGGGGTCCTCCCCTTCTTGTTGTCGGCGCTAGCGGGTCACTTCGAGAGGATCCAGGAGATGACGTTCTTGATCTGCGCGTCGTCCGTGGTCTTGAGGCTCGCGTGCTTCTCTTCCTTGCCCTCGATCTTCACCATCGGATGCGTCGTGAGGTGCTTGTAGAGCTCCTGCTCGGCATCGGCCTTGCCCTTGAGCTTCGTGGCCGTCTCATGGAACGGCGGGCCGTCCTTCTTCTTGTCGACCGAATGGCACTTGAAGCAGCCGCTCTTCTTCATCAGCGACTCGGCGGCCGCGTCGTCGGCGGCGGAGGCGAGGAAGGCGGAGCCGGCGAGGAAGACGCCGGCGATGGCGAGGATCAGGGTTTTCATCAGCGCTCCGTAAATGGATGGTGGGTAGCGGATTCGAGGCGAGTTTGGGGGCGAATCGCATCGCGGGCTTGACGTTCATCAAACGAAAGCGGGCCTGTTGCGCGCGCGAGACAAGTCGCGATCGCGTCTAGGAAAATTCCTAGCCGCGCGGGGGAAGGGGGCGAAACCGCTAGGGACGGTCGATCGGCGCCGGCCGGTCGTCGTCGACGAGGATGTCGATCGCGGGGCGATCGAGGTCGTCGAACTGCCCGCCGTCCACCGCGAGCCAGAAGGCCGCGCCGATGAGGATCGCGAGCACGACCGAGAGCGGGATGAGGAGGTAGAGGATGTCCATGGCGCCCCTCAATCCCCGCGCATGCGCAGGCGCAGCGCGTTCGCCACGACGAGGAGCGAGCTCGAGGCCATGCCGATGCCCGCGAGGAGCGGCGTGACCATTCCGGCGAAGGCGAGCGGGAGCACGACCGCGTTGTAGGCGAGCGCCCAGGCGAGGTTCTCGCGCAGGATGCGGCGCGTTCGACGGGCGAGGCGAAGGGCTCGCGAAAGGTCCGCGAGCGATCCGGACGCGAGCACCGCGTCGGCGCGAAGCTGCGCGAGATCGGCGCCCTCGCCCATCGCGATCGAGACGTCGGCGGCGCCCAGCACGGGCGCGTCGTTCACGCCGTCGCCCATCATCGCGACCCGCCGCCCTTCGCGCTGCAGCCGCCGCACGTATTCCTGCTTGTCCCCGGGCGTGGCCCGCGCCTGCACGCGCCCGATCCCGAGCTCCGCGGCGACGCGGCTCGCCACGCCCGGCTCGTCGCCGGTGAGCAGGTGCACCTCGAGGCCGAGCGCGCGCAATGCCGCGACCGCTTCGGCGGCTTCCGGCCGCACGCGGTCGCCGATGCGGAAGGCCGCGATCCACCCTTCCTCGCCGGCGAGCCATGCGACGGTATCCGCGGCATGGAGCCACGCGACTGGCGCGGGCTTTCCATGCAGCGCGCCGGCGAAGGCCGCCTGGCCGATGCGGTACCGGCGTCCCGCGATGCGCGCCTCGGCGCCGTGGCCCGGATGGGTTTCGTGCGACTCGAGGGCGGGAAGCGCCCCCGACGCATCCGCCTGCGCCTCCGCGAGCGCGCGGTCGAGCGGATGGCTCGAGCCCCGGCCCATCGCGGCGGCGATCGCGAGCGCTTCTTCCCGCGTGCGATCGAAGGCCAGCACCTCCAGCAGGCGCGGGCGGCCGGCGGTGAGCGTGCCCGTCTTGTCGAACACGACGTCGGTGGCGCCCGCGAGCGCCTCGATCGCATGGCCGCGGCTCGCGACGAAGCCGAAGCGCGCCATCTCGCCCACCGCGACGGTGGCCGCCGCCGGCGCGGCGAGCGAGAGCGCGCAGGGGCACGTGACGATGAGCACGGAGATCGCGATCCACGGCGCGCGCGCGGGA
Organism: Usitatibacter sp.; assembly: GCA_036377935.1. GTDB lineage: Bacteria > Pseudomonadota > Gammaproteobacteria > Burkholderiales > Usitatibacteraceae > Usitatibacter. The sequence continues at coordinate 1,615 of DASUXK010000023.1, read as the reverse complement.
TCGATCGTGATCCAGGCGAGCGCCGCGGCGAGCGCGGCGAGCAACACGCCGGCGACGAACACGCCCGAGGCGCGCTCGGCCATCTCCACCCAGCGCGGGCGCTCGGCCAGCGCACGCTCCATGAGGCGCCCGATGTTCGCGAGGGTCGTGCCCGCGCCGACGCGCTCCACGCGCATCGCGAAGGCGTCGCCCGCGTTCACGGCGCCGGCGAGGACCGGCTCGCCGCGACGGCGCCGCACCGCGCGGCTCTCGCCGGTGAGGAGCGCCTCATCGAGCCGCGCCTCGTCGGCCTCGAGCACGCCGTCGGCGGGCAGCGCCTCGCCGGTGCGCACGAGCACGCGATCGCCCGCCGCGAGCAGCGCCGCGGGCACGGTCGTCCCGTCGAGGCCCGCGCCGTCGAGCCGATGAGCGACCTTCGGCACGAAGCGCTCGAGGCGCCGCAGTCCCTCGCCCGCGCGCGAGCGCGCGAGATGCTCGAGGTAGCGCCCGCCGGTGAGCAGGAAGACGAACATCGCGATGGAATCGAAATACACCGCGCCGGAGCCGCGCCACGTGGCCGCCGCGCTCGCGACGAACGCGCTCGCGATGCCGAGCGCGACCGGCACGTCCATCCCCAGCGAGCGGTTGCGCAGGCTGCGCCACGCGCCGGCGAAGAACGGGCTCGCGGAGTAGGCGAGCACGGGGAGCGTGAGCACGAGCGCCGCCCAGTCCATCAGGCGCTGCTGGTCGAGCGCGATCTCGCCGCTCGCCGCGATGTAGCCGGGCACGGCGTACATCATCACCTGCATCATGCCGAGGCCCGCGACCCAGAGGCGGCGCAGCATGGCGCGGCGCTCGCGCGACTCCAGCGCGGCGAGGCGTCCCGGCTCGAAGGGCCACGCCGCGTATCCGTAGGAGCGGATCGCGGCGAGCACGTCGGCGAGCTTCGCGCGCGAAGGATCCCAGCGCACCAGGGCGCGGTGCGAGGCGAAGTGCGTCTTCGCGGACACGACGCCGGGGACACGCTCCGCGACCTGCTCCACGAGCCACGCGCACGCCGTGCAGCGCATGCCGTCCACGAGCAGCGAGGCCTCGCGCTCGCCGCCGCCCACCTCGCGCGCGAAGCGCTGCTGCAGCGCGGGCTCGTCGTAGAGGCGCAGCTCCTCGGCGTCCTCGCGATCGGGGACGGGACGCGGCGCCGACGCCTCGCGCAGGCGGTAGTAGTCGTCGAGGCCGCCGCCGGAGATCGCGCGGCTCACCGCCTCGCATCCCGTGCAGCAGAAGGCGCGCCATCGGCCGCCCGACTCGAAGCCGAACGCCGTCCCCCCGGGGATCGGCAGCCCGCAATGGAAACAGTCGGTCGCCGCGCCGGGCAGCGCGGGAGGCGCGGCCGCGGACAACTCAGTAACCGTCGCCTTCGTGCGCGAGCTGCTGGTGACGCACGAGCTGGTCCATCATCGCCTCGTTGAGCGCGACGCGGCACGCGAGGCTCGGCTGGCGGCGCTCCAGCTCCTGCAGCGCCTCGCGCATCAGCTTGTCGTGCAGCGCGAGGAGGTGGCGCTGCTGCGCGGGATCCGTGGTCGCCCGGACGCGCTCCATCTTCTCCTGCATGTTCTCCACGCGCGCGCGCATGCCG
>DASUXK010000022.1:0-3599 GCA_036377935.1 Usitatibacter sp. | reverse complement strand
CAACGACATCAGCGGCTGGGGCCGCACGCGCGACGGCACGTGGGGCGCGGACATGGACTCGGGCATTCGCGCGATCTGCTCCAACGAGGAGCTCACGCGCGTGACGGTCCAGCGCAACAAGATCCACGACCCGCGCTATCCCGCCAACTCGTGGGCGGTGGCGCACCCCGCGGGCCCGCAGGGCATCACGTTCAGTTATTGCGGCGGCAACGACGTGTTCCGCTGGAACGAGATCTACTCGTCGAAGAACCACTTCAACGACGGCATGGGCGGCGAGGACAACTTCTCGACCAACGGCTTCCCGAACAAGGACAGCGACGTCTACGGCAACCGTGTCGAGATGGCCTGGGATGACGGCCTGGAGATCGAGGGCGCCGACCAGAACGTGCGCGTCTGGGGCAACTACATCGACCGCACCGCCACGGGCGTGGCGAGCACCGTCGACTCGGTGGGCCCGCTCTACATCTTCAGGAACGTCTGGAACCGCAACCAGTTCATCGAGGGCGCCAACTGCGACTCCGACCAGAAGCAGCCGCTCTTCAAGTCGGGCTCCTCCGGCGACTTCGCGAACGGGCGGCGCTATCTCTTCCACAACACGATGCTGCAGGCGCAGCAGTCGGGCTGCCAGAACGGCCTGGGCGGCGGCGCGGGGATCGGCGGCACGGGCGACAGCCAGCTCGTGCACAACACGATCTCGATGAACAACATCTACCACGTGTGGAAGTCGAACGGCGCGTTCTACCAGGTCGGCGGGGACAACACGTTCCAGAACGACATGACGAACGCGACCTCCTCGCCCGAGGTAGGCGGCATCGTCGCCACGCCGCAGTACGCGAGCGGCAACGGCTGGCAGAGCGGCTCGGGCGGCATGTACCAGCTCGCCTCCGGCTCGCCGGGCTTCGACCAGGCCAAGCGCATCGCCAACTTCAACGATCACTTCAACGGCGCGGCGCCCGACGTGGGCGCGGCCGAAGGCGGTGACGGCGCGATGAAGTTCGGGCTGGCCGCGGCGAGCGCGACCGGCGGCATCCCGGGCAGCACGGGCTCCGGCGGCAGCGACACGGGCGGCACGACGACCGGCGGCACGACGGGCGGAAGCACCGGGTCCGGCGGCGGCACGACCACCTCCAATCCGGTGGGAAGGCACGGCCTCGTGATGCCGCCCCGGCGCACGATCCAGGCCATCGCCCCTGCGCAGGCGCCTTCCGCCACCACGGGTGCGGTCGCGGCGTCGAGCACGATGGATTCCTCGAGCTACACGATCGCGGCCGGGCAGAGCGTCACGTTCACCGCACGCATCATGGGCGGATCCGGGACACCCACCGGCACCGTCGGCTTCCTCGCCGGCTCGACGACGATCGCCGGGTGCGCCGCGGTGCCGCTGTCCGGCGGGCAGGCGACGTGCACGACGAGCGCCCTCGCCGCGGGCACGTACGCGATCACGGGGGTCTACTCCGGGAACGGGACCTACTCCGCCTCGAGCGCGGGACCGATCACGCAGACCGTGACGGGCGGCGGCTCCACGAGCGCCGCCTACGGCCTCACGATCGATTCGTCCGCGTACACCTCGAGCGTGGGCCAGGCCGTCACGTTCACCGTGGTGGTCACGGGCAACGGGCCGACGGGCACCGTCGACTTCCAGGACAACGGCACGACGATCGCCGGCTGCCGCGGCGTGTCGCTCTCGGGCGGCGTCGCGAGGTGCACGACGGCGGCGCTCGCCGCGGGAACCCACCCGATCCGCGGGTGGTACTACGGCGACGCGAACAACAGCGCCGGCATCGCCGGGCCGATCACGCAGACGGTCCGCTGATCGAAGCGCCCTGAAAAAAAAGCCCCGACGCGGTCGGGGCTTTTTCCTTTGCGGCGCGGATCGCCCGGCTTCAGTCCGTGCCGGGCCCCAGGGTGAAGTGGATGGTCGCGCCTTCTCCCGGCCGGGCCTCGGCCCAGATCTCGCCGCCGTGGCGCTCGACGATGCGCTTGGCGGACGTGAGCCCGATGCCGTATCCCTCGAAATCGGCGCGGTCGTGCAGCCGCACGAACGGCGCGAAGACGCGCCCGGCGTGCGCCATCTCGAAGCCCACGCCGTTGTCGCGCACGTGGAAGACGGTCTGCCCCGCGACGCGGCGCGCGCCGACCTCGATGCGCGCGTCGTGGCGGCGGCGCGTGTATTTCCACGCGTTGCCGATCACGTTCTCGAGGATGATCGTCACGAGGTTCTCGTCGGCCCAGGCCTCGAGGCCCTCGGCGATCGCCACGCGCACGTCGCGCTCCGGCTCGCGCGCTTCGAGCCGCACGATCGCCTTGCGCGCCGCCGCGGTGACGTCGATGCGCCGCCTGGCCATGGGAATGCGCCCCGCGCGCGAAAGGCCCAGCAGGCCGTCGATGATGGTCTCCATCCGGTTCACGTTCGCTCCGATCCTTGCCAGCAGGCGGCGTATCTCGCCGTTGAGAAATGGGCCGTGCATCTCCGCGAAGAGGCGGCAGAACGCGTCGATCGCCCGCAGCGGCGTGCGCAGCTCGTGCGTCGCGCAATGCGTCAGGGCGTCGGATTCCTCCTCGAGCGCCTGCAGGCGGCGCAGCGCCTCGTCGCGTTCCCGCGCGCTCTTCAGCAGCTCCAGCTCCATCGCGTCGATGCGGTGGATGACGTAGCGCATCCTTCCGTCGGGAGCGAACACCGGCGTGTTGAGCGCGTCCGGCTTGCCGGTGGCGAGCACGCGGGTGAGCGCCTCGCGCAGGCTCCCGGCCCCCAGGCTGCGCCGGCCTTCGCGCGTTTCCGGGAACGCCTCGAAGAACGGACGCCCGATCGCGCTTTCCCGCGACACGCGGGCCGCGCGCAGGTACGCATCGCTCGCCGCGACGATGCGCAGCTCCGCGGTGGGCTCGAGCACCAGCAGCAGCGAGGGCGCCGCGCGGAACAGCAGCTCGAAATCCGGCGTCGCGCTCTCCACCGCCGCGAGCCGGCGTTCCGCCCGACGGGACGCCGGGGCGGTTTCCTCGAAAGCTGGGCTCAGGACGGTCACGCGGTTTATTCTCTCCCTGTGGTTAGCTTGCGTTAATTTATTTGCGCTGTCAATTAACACTTGCAATACTAGCGCCCGCGGCCGGCGGATTCCGGCCTTCTTCCAACCGAACAGAGGAGCTCACATGAACCAGATCAAGTCTTCCGCCGAACTCTCCCTCGACGTGGCCCGCGACATCGCCGATGCGCGCCGGGCCGCCCACGCCGCGCAGGACGATCTGCGCACGCTCAAGGACATCGAGCTGGGGTGGATCGGCGGCGGCGACGGCGAGCCGGTATGGCCGTACTGAGCGCGCTACGAACCTATCGCCACCACGATTTCAGAGGAGATCGAGATGAACAGGAACGTGCATAGCCAGGGTCGCGACGAGCTCGCGAACGACATCGACGCGATTCACGCCATTGCGGATGCCACGCGCCGCGAACCGCGCGTGCTGGCCGACATGGAGCTCGGTTGGGTCGCGGGGGGCGATGGCGAGCCGGTCTGGCCGTACTGACGCCGCATCGAAACTACTCACCAACGAACAGAGGAAATCAAATGAAACAAAACAAGCGGGCGGGAGAAATGGACATGGCG
>DASUXK010000021.1:0-10281 GCA_036377935.1 Usitatibacter sp. | reverse complement strand
GAAGGGCGGGTGGGCTGACAACGACGTCGCCCTGAGGCAGCTCGGATACAAGTAGATGGACCGGGGCTACGTCCTGCACAGCTATCCGTACCGCGAGACGAGCCTGATCCTGCAGGCCTGGACGGAGAAGCACGGCCGCATGGGACTGGTGGCGAAGGGCGCGCGGCGCCCGAAGAGCGCGCATCGCAGCGTCCTCGTCCCGTTCCAGCCGCTCGCGCTCGACTGGTTCGGCCGCGGCGAATTGCGCACGCTGAAGACGGCCGAGCCGCTCGCGCCCGCCACGCCGCTCTCCGGCCAGAGCCTGCTTTCGGCTTTCTATCTCAACGAGCTGCTCCTCAAGCTCACGCATCGCGACGATCCGCACGAGGGGCTCTTCGAGGCGTACGACGTCGCGATCGGCGAGCTGCGCCGCATCTCGCGCGAGGCCCGGGCGCTCGCGCCCGCCTTTCCCGCGATCGAGGTCGTGCTGCGCCGCTTCGAGCTGCGCATGCTGCAGGAGCTGGGCTACGCGGTGGAGCTCGCCCACGAGGTGCGCACCGGCGAGCCGATCGACCCCGGACGCGAGTACTGGTACGTGCTCGAGCGCGGCCCCGTGGCCGCGGAAGGGCAGGAGCGCATGGCGAATGCGGTAAGATTGCGCGGTCTCACGCTGATCGACCTCGAGCGCGGCCGCTTCGAGGAAGCCGCCACCGTCGCGCAAGCCAAGCAGCTCATGCGCCTCCTCATCAACCACTCGCTGAACGGGCAGGAGCTCGCCACGAGGGCGCTCGTGCGGGATTTGCAGAATCTTCCAGACATGGGGACCCTCACCCCCGGCCCCTCTCCCAAGGGCGAGGGGAGCTCATGATCGAGCTCGGCGTCAACATCGACCACGTCGCGACCATCCGCCAGGCGCGGCGCACGTACGAGCCCGATCCGGTGTGGGCCGCGGTGGAGGCGCACCTCGGCGGCGCCGACGGCATCACGGTGCACCTGCGCGAGGACCGGCGCCACATCCAGGACGAGGACGTGCGCCGCCTGCGCGAGCTCACGCACATCAAGCTGAACCTCGAGATGGCCGCCACCGACGAGATGGTGGGCATCGCCCGCGCGATCCGCCCGGAGATGGCGATGCTCGTTCCGGAGGGGCGCCAGGAGGTCACCACCGAGGGCGGGCTCGACATCGTCGGCCGGGAGAAGCGCCTGAAGGACGCGGTCGCGCGGCTCGCGGATGCGGGGATCGTGACCAGCGTCTTCATCGACGCGGAGCTGCCCCAGGTGGAGGCGGCGGCGCGCATCGGCGCGCGCGTCTGCGAGATCCACACCGGCCCCTACGCGCACGCGTTCCACTCGCGGGGCCGCGACGCCGAGAGCGCCCCCGTCGCGGCCGAGATCGACAAGGTGCGCCGCGCCGGCGAGGCGATCCGCTCGCTCGGCATGCGCTTCAACGCGGGCCATGCGCTCAACTACTTCAACGTCGAGCCCATCGCGGCGCTGCCCGGCGTGCGCGAGCTGCACATCGGCCACGCCATCGTGAGCCGCGCGGTATACGTCGGCATGCGCGAGGCGGTGCGCGAGATGAAGGCGTTGATGACGGGGGCTCGAAGGCCATGATCCTCGGCATCGGCACCGACGTGTGCTCCATCCCGCGCGTGGCCGAGGTGCTCGGGCGCCACGGCGAGCGCTTCGTGCGGCGCATCCTCACGCCCGACGAGCGCACGCGCTTCGAACGCACGCGCGACAAGGCGGGCCACCTCGCCAAGCGCTTCGCCGCGAAGGAGGCGTTCTCGAAGGCGATCGGCACCGGCATCCATCCGCCGTTCAAGTGGCATTCGATCACCGTGGGGCGCGATCCGCGCGGCAAGCCGCTCATCGTGCCGAGCCCCGAGATGTCGCGCCACCTCGAGTCCCTCGGCGTGACGCGCGCGCACATCTCGCTCACCGACGACCACGACGTCGCCATGGCCTTCGTGGTGCTGGAAGGGGAGGCGCGATGAGGCTGGGCCCGGTCATGATCGACGTCGCCGGCCTCGAGCTCAACGCCGACGACATCGAGCGGCTGCAGCATCCGCAGGTGGGCGGGGTGATCCTCTTCGCGCGCAACTTCGCCGCACCCCTGCAGCTGATCCAGCTCGCGCACTCGATCCGCGAGCTGCGCACGCCGCAGCTCCTCATCGCCGTGGACCACGAGGGCGGGCGCGTGCAGCGCTTCCGCCACGGCTTCACGCCGATTCCCGCCATGGCCGAGCTCGGCAAGCTCTTCGACCGCGACCCCGCGCAGGCCATCGCCGCGGCGCGCGGGTGCGGCTTCGTGATGGGCAGCGAGTTGCAGGCGCACGGCGTGGACTTCAGCTTCGCGCCGGTGCTCGACGTGGACTACGGCGAGTCGAGCGTGATCGGCGACCGCGCCTTCCACCGCGACCCGAACGTGATCGCGGTGCTCGCCGAGGCGCTGCAGGCGGGGCTCAACGCGGCGGGCATGACCTCGGTCGGCAAGCACTTTCCCGGTCATGGCTACGTGCGCGCCGATTCGCACCTCGAGGTGCCGGTGGACGACCGCACGCTCGCCGAGATCACGGCGACCGATCTCGTGCCGTTCCAGCGCATGGCGCGCTCGGGCATGGGCGGCATGATGCCCGCGCACGTGATCTACCCGAAGGTCGATTCGAAGCCCGCCGGGTTCTCGAGCGTATGGCTGCAGAAGATCCTGCGCGAGAAGCTGCGCTTCGAGGGGATCGTCTTCTCGGACGACCTCTCGATGGAAGGCGCCAGCACCGCGGGCGGCACGGTCGCGCGCGCCAACGCCGCGTTGAACGCCGGCTGCGACGTGGTGCTCCTCTGCAACGACCCGCGCGCCCAGGATTCGCTCCTCGAGGGCCTCGAGCGCCGCCCCGTCGCGCCCACGCTCGCCCGCCGGCTCGACCGCATGCGCGGCCGCGCCCTCTCGACCGCCGCCCTCAAGGCGAACGCCGCCTACCTCGCCGCCATGGAGAACCTAGCCCGCGTAAGATCGGCGTGATGAGCGGAAAACCGGGGTCCGGCCCCGAACCAGGCAACGGCAAACACCGGGGTCCGACCCCTGCGTTCGACAGCGCGGCCTTCATCGCCGGCCTTCCCAACCTTCCCGGGGTCTACCGCTTCAGGAACGCGGCGGGCGAGGTGATCTACGTCGGCAAGGCGTCGGACCTGAAGAAGCGCGTCTCCTCGTACTTCCTGAGGAACCTTCCCAGCCCGCGCACGGCGATGATGGTCTCGCAGATCGCCGGCGCCGAGATCACGACCACGCGCACCGAGGCCGAGGCGCTGCTGGTCGAGAACAACCTCATCAAGAGCCTCGCGCCGCGCTACAACGTCCTCTTCCGCGACGACAAGAGCTACGGCTACATCCTCATCACCGGCCACGAGTTCCCGCAGATCCGCTTCTACCGGGGCGCGCACACGAAGGGCAACCGCTATTTCGGGCCGTTCCCCAGCGCGTGGAGCGCGCGCGACACCATCGGCCACCTGCAGAAGATCTTCCTGCTGAGGACGTGCGACGACACCGTGTTCGCGCACCGCTCGCGCCCCTGCCTGCTGCACCAGATCCACCGCTGCTCGGCGCCGTGCGTGAAGCTCGTCACGGAGGAGCGGTACGCGCGCGACGTGAGGCACGCCGAGCAGTTCCTCGAGGGCAAGGAGACCGACGTGATCGAGGACCTCTCGGCGAAGATGAACGCGGCGGCGGAGGGGCAGCGCTACGAGGAGGCGGCGCACTTCCGCGACCAGATCCGGATGCTGCAGCGCATCCTCTCCTCGCAGGCGGCCGAGGCGGCGGGGGCGGGCGACGTGGACATCGTCGCCGCGGTGGAGCGCGAGGCGACCTGGTGCGTGACGCTCGCGATGGTGCGCGGCGGGCGGCACCTCGGCGACCGCAGCTTCTTCCCCCAGAACGCCGCGGGCAGCGACGCGCTCACCGTGATCGAGGCGTTCCTCACCCAGCACTACGCGCAGCAGCCCGTGCCCGGCCGCGTGGTGTGCGAGGACCTCGAGAACCGCGCGGCCCTGGAAGAGCTGCTGGCCCACCTCGCGGGGCACGCGGTGAAGGTGGTGACGCGCCCCATCGGCGAGTCGCGCACCTGGCTCGACATGGCGCGGAGGAACGCCGCGCTCGCCCTCGGCCAGCGGCTCTCGGCCCAGGCCACGCAGGAAGCGCGCGTCGCCGCACTGCAGGAGTTCCTCGCGAGCGAGACGCCGGTCCAGCGCATCGAGTGCTTCGACATCAGCCATACGATGGGCGAAGCCACGGTCGCTTCCTGCGTGGTGTACGACAAGGGCGCGATGCAGAACTCGGAGTACCGCCGCTACAACGTGAAGGGCGTGGAGCCGGGCGACGACTACGGCGCCATGGGCTATGCGCTCGGCGTGCGCTACCGCAAGCTCGCCGACGGCGAGGGGAAGGTGCCGGACCTGATCCTCATCGATGGCGGCCTCGGGCAACTGCACGCCGCGCAGGGCGTGATGGCGGACCTGGGCCTGCACGAGATCCCGATGATCGGCGTGGCGAAGGGCGTGGAGCGCAAGCCGGGGCTCGAGCAGCTCTTCGTCGCGGGCGAGGAGGAGCCGCGGCGGCTTCCCGCCGACCATCCCGCATTGCACCTCATCCAGCAAGTCCGCGACGAGGCGCACCGCTTCGCCATCACGGGCCACCGGGCGCGGCGGGGCAAGGCGCGCACGGCCTCGCGCCTCGAGCAGATCTCGTCCGTGGGCCCGCGCCGGCGCCAACGCCTCCTCGAGCACTTCGGGGGATTGCAGGGCGTGATCGCGGCGAGCATCGACGACCTCGCGCGCGTCGAGGGCATCAGCCGCACCCTCGCCGAGCGGATCTACCAGGAGCTGCACTGAGGGCGCCCGCGGGGGCGCCCGGCCTTCAGGCGGTTTCCGCGATCCGCGCGAGCGGCGAGGCGCCGCGGCGGATGAGCCCCTGCAGGAACTGCGTCGGCTGCTGGTAGTACGGGTTCTCGTAGATGCGGTCGCCGAGCAGCACCAGCGGGTGCGTGGCGAGCACGTCCATGATCGCGCGCCCGCTGAAAAGGTTGATTTCGTAGGTGCACATGAGCGTGCAGTCGTGCTCCTGCGTGAGCTGGTTCACGCGCGACTCGTACCGCATGAGGTCGTCGGTGCCCGGCATGTCGCGCAGGGCCCACGACATCTCCCCGCAGGTGCGCACCCGGGAGAAGCCTTGCGCAGGCGCTTGCGCGAGCAGCTTCTCGATCATGCGGTACATGCGCTCGACCTCGAACACGCCGTCCTGCAGGTAGGTCTCCTCGGAGGCGACCACGCGCAGGCGGTTCGCGCGCACCGCCTCGTCCACCGGGATGGCGCACGAGTCGCGAAGCTTCTGCATGTGCGCGTTGCACCGCTCCGCGTCGCGGATGGTGACGACCTGCTCGCCGCGCGCGAGACCCTCGGCGAAGTACGGCACGAGGCAGTCGTACTCCTGCTGCTCCGAATCGAAGAACGCGCAGATGTGGGCCGAGTGGACGAGGAGATGGCCGCAGACGGAGGCGGGCGGGGAGCGGCGGATCGGAGCGGCGGGCATGGCGGGACTCCTCGGAAGCGGCCACTATGCGCGGTGCCGCCGGGTAAGTCCGTCAGCGCCGTCCTACATCCGGCCGGGACGTGCTACTTTTATGGTCCTTGGCCCAGCTCCACCCCGGCGTGCGCTTCAACTTCCCGCTTTTCCTCACCTGGTGCCGGATCGTGGCGATCCCGCTCTTCGTGGCGGTGCTCTACATGCCCGAGTCGTGGATCAGCGAGCGCATGGCGAACGTCACCTCGATGTGGATCTTCATCGCCGCGGCGATCACCGACTGGCTCGACGGCTGGCTCGCGCGCCGCTGGAACCAGACCACGTCCTTCGGCGCGTTCCTCGACCCGGTGGCCGACAAGCTGATGGTCGCCGCCGCGCTCATCGTGCTCACGGAGAAGGGGCTCATCAACCCGCTCGTCTCGCTCATCATCATCGGGCGCGAGATCACGATCTCGGCCCTGCGCGAGTGGATGGCGCAGATCGGCCAGTCGAGGAGCGTCGCCGTGAACATCCTCGGCAAGGTGAAGACGGTCTCGCAGCTGGTCGCGATCCCGTTCCTGCTCTTCAACGGCGTGCTCTTCGGCCTCTTCCACACCGTGATCGTCGGCCGCTGGCTGATCGGGATCGCCGCCGTGATCACGCTCTGGTCGATGGGGGTGTACCTGAAGGCGGCGATCGAGTCGCCGCCGGGCACGCCGCCGAAATAGCGGCTCGTTTCCTTGGAAGGGCAGGCGCGAGGAGACGAACATGCGCGAGCGGCGCGGGCGAGCCGTACGCGTTACCCTGTCGACTGGGCCGCAATACCTGCGCGCGTCCCGGAGGGATCGATGAACGACACTGCGAGCCGGAATGTGGCGCTCGATCTGGAGGATCTGTACGAGAACGCCCCGTGCGGATACCACAGCGTCGATCCGGACGGGACGATCCTGCGCATGAACCGCACCGAGCTGGCGTGGCTCGGATTCGAGCGTGAAGAGCTCGTGGGAAAGCGGGGGTTGCACGAGGTCGTGTCGGTCCGCACTCGCGAAACCTACCTGCGGGCGATACGGGCGCTGATCGCCGGCGCGCCGTTCATGGAAGCCGAGATCGTGCTCGTGCGCAAGGACGGATCCGAGTTCGATGCGTTTCTCCGTATCGCCGCGATCAGGGACGGCAGCTCGAGATTCGCGCATACGCGCGCCACCGTCATCGACATCACCGCGCGCAAGCGGGCCGAGGCCGAAAGGCGCCTGCACGCGGAAGAGCTGCAGGCCATATCGCGCCGCATGGTGGAGATCCAGGAATCGGAACGAAGCACCCTGTCCGCGGAGCTGCACGATCGGCTGGGCCAGGACCTGGCCGCGATCAACCTGAACCTGCACATCATCAAGGAGCAATTGGATCGCGTCCCGCGATCCCGGATCGAATCGAGGCTCGACGATTCCATCGGCCTCGTCGAGCGAACGGTGGAGGTGGTGCGCGACGTCGCGGGCGCGTTGCGCCCGCTGGTTCTCGACGATTACGGGCTCGCCGTGACGCTGCGATCCTACGGGGAGCGGATCGCTGCCCGCACCGGCATTCCCGTGATCGTCGCCGAGACGAGCCCGATTCCGCGCCTGGAGCGGGATGCCGAGATGGCGCTGTTTCGCGTCGGCCAGGAGGCGCTGACCAACGTCCTGAAGTACGCCGAGGCCCGCGCGGTTCAGGTCACGCTCGCCGCCGAATCGGATCGCGTGACGCTCACCATCGCCGACGACGGTTGCGGGTTCGACGTGCAAGCCGCGATGAGCCATCGAACGCGCGGGCTCGGGCTGCTGATCATGAGCGAGCGCTTGCGGGCCGTGCAGGGATCGCTTCGGATCGTGTCGCAGCCGGGCTCGGGAACCACCTTGATCGCCACGGTGAAGGGCACGCGATGACGATCAAGGTGCTGCTGGCGGACGACCACCGGGTCCTGCGCGACGGCCTCGCCGCGCTGCTGGAGACGCAGGAGGGCATCAGCGTGGTCGGCCATGCGAGCGATGGCCGCGAAGCGGTCCGCAAGGCGCTCGAGCTGAAGCCGGACGTCGCGATCATGGACATCGTCATGCCCGAGCTCGACGGGATCGAGGCGACACGCCTCATCCTGCGATCGTTGCCGCTCACGCGGGTCGTCATCCTGTCGATGTATTCCACCACCGAGCACATCTTTCGCGCGCTGCAGGCGGGCGCCAAGGGCTACCTCCTCAAGGAATCCGCGGGGTCGGAGCTGGTCGCGGCCGTGCGAGGCGTGCACGCGGGCCGGCGCTTCCTGAGCCAGAAGATCACCGAGTCCGTCGTGGAGGACTACGTGCGCGAGCACGTGGCGAGCGATCCGCTGGGCACGCTGAGCGCGCGCGAACGCCAGATCCTGCAGCTCGTCGCGGCCGGCAGGAGCAGCGCGGACATCGCGCGCGTGCTTTCTCTGTCGCCGAAGACCGTCGATACGTACCGCAGCCGCCTCATGCAGAAACTCGAGATCGACAACTTCGCGGCGCTGGTGAAATTCGCGATCGCCTGCGGGCTGACGCCTCCCTGACGCGCACCCGCGACCGCATCGAGGTTGCCCCACGCATTCGGTCGAGATTTTCCTCTTCCTCGGCCGCGAGCGAGTGCGTAGATTGAGGTCTGGCTCGAGTGGGCCATTCCGGAGGTCCATCATGATGACGTTGCTCTCCCGCCCGCGGCTGTCTCGCCCGCAACCGGCGCTGCTTTCACAAGCGCGATGACCGACGCCGCGAAGCGGCTCGACGGCCCCGACCTCGCGAAGGGCATCGCGAGCTCGACGCTCGCGGACGGAACGTCGCTGCTCGGCCACGCGCATGGCAAGGCCGTGCTGCTGGTGCGGCGCGGGCGCGAGATCTTTGCGGTCGGCGCGCACTGCACGCACTATGGCGCGCCGCTCGCCGATGGCTTGCTTACCGGCGATGCGCTCCGTTGTCCCTGGCACCATGCCTGCTTCAGCTTGCGCGACGGAACGGCGCTGCGCGCTCCCGCGCTCGATCCCTTGCCGTGCTGGCGGATCGAGGAGCGCGATGGCCTGGTTTCGGTCGGAGAGCCGCTGGAGCGGCCGAGACCGGCGAACGCCGCGGCAGCGGCGGGTGCGCCGGAATCGATCGTCATCGTCGGCGCAGGCGCGGCGGGCAACGCCGCCGCCGAGATGCTGCGGCGCGAAGGCCATCGCGGCCGCATCACGGTGCTGAGCGCGGATGCCTCCCGCCCGTGCGATCGGCCCAACCTGTCCAAGGGCTTCCTCGCAGGGACTTCGGCGCCGGAGTCGAACCTGCTGCGTTCGGCGGCTTTCTACCTCGAGCACCGGATCGACCTGCGGCTCGACGCGCCCGTCGCCAGGATCGATGCGCGGGACCGGCGCGTCCGGCTCGTCGGTGGCGAGCAGCACGCATACGATGCGCTGCTGCTTGCGACCGGTGCCGAACCGGTGAGGCTCTCCATCCCGGGAGCGGCCATGCGCCATGTTCATTACCTGCGCACGACGGCCGACGCCCGCTCGCTGGTCGCCAACGCGTCGACGTCGCGGCGCGCCGTGGTGATCGGCGCGAGCTTCATCGGGCTCGAAACCGCGGCATCGCTGCGCGCGCGCAACATCGACGTCCATGTCGTGGCGCCGGACGCGATTCCCATGCAGAAGGTGCTGGGGCCCGACGTGGGCGCATTCCTGCGCGGCCTGCACGAGCGCAACGGCGTCACGTTCCACCTGCGCAATACGGCGGTCGCGATCGACAAGGAGAGCGTGCGGTTGCAGGACGGCCAAGTGCTTCGCGCCGACCTGGTCGTGGTCGGCATCGGCGTGCGGCCGGTGACCGCGTTGGCCGAGCAGGCGGGGCTCGCGATCGACCGCGGGGTGAGCGTCGACGAATACCTCGAAACCAGCGTTCCCGGCATCTTCGCGGCCGGCGACATCGCGCGATGGCCGGACCGGATCAGCGGCGAACGCATCCGCGTCGAGCATTGGGTGGTGGCCGAGCGCCAGGGGCAGACCGCCGCACGCAACATGCTGGGGCGGCGCGAGCGCTTCGATGCGGTGCCGTTCTTCTGGACCGAGCAATACGACTTCAGCCTCGCGTATATCGGGCACGCCGAGCGCTGGGACGAGGCGCAGGTCGAAGGCGAATTCGAGGCCGGCCGGGGCGGCTGCACGATCACCTACCGGCGCGAGGGCAGGAAGCTCGCCGTGGCGGTCGTTCACCGCGATCTCGAAGGCCTGCGTGCCGAGGTGGAATTCGAGCGAGCCATCGCTCATCAAGGGTAGGCGCGCGAGGTGATCGGCTCGGCCGGGCGCTTGTTGTCGGTGAACGTCGGCCTTCCTGGCGATATCCACTGGCGTGGCGAAACGGTCCATACGGCGGTCTGGAAACGCGCGGTTTCAGGGCCGCGCATGGTACGGCGCCTCAATATCGACGGCGACCGGCAGGGCGACCTGGTCGGGCACGGCGGCGAACAGCGCGCGGTCCTCGTGTACCAGATCGACAGCTATCGCTACTGGGAGCGCGTGCTCGCGCGCGACGATTTCAGCTTCGGGCAGTTCGGCGAGAACTTCACCGTCGAGGGATTGGCGGACAAGGAGGCGTGCATCGGGGACCGGTACCGGATCGGGAGCGCCGTTTTCGAAGTGACGCAACCGCGCGTCACCTGCTACCGGGTCGGCATCCGCATGAACGAGCCGCGCATGGCGGCGTTGCTCGTTTCCCATGGCAGGCCGGGTTTCTACCTGCGAG
>DASUXK010000020.1:0-11116 GCA_036377935.1 Usitatibacter sp. | reverse complement strand
CCCGCCACGCGCTGGCAGCTCGTCGCCGTGCCGGGGCTCGTGCCCGACCTCGTGTTCTTCGAGCATCTCGCGAACCGGCGCTTCCCCGTCACCGTGTGGCTGCGCGAGCCCGAGGAGTTCGACTACATCGTCGAGCCCGACGTCTTCCACGACTTCTTCGGCCACGTGCCGATGCTCTTCAATCCCGTGTTCGCCGACTACATGCAGGCGTACGGCCAGGGCGGCATCAAGGCGCACGCGCTCGGCGCGATCGAGATGCTCGCGCGCCTGTACTGGTACACCGTGGAGTTCGGGCTCCTCGAGACGCCGGCGGGATTGCGCACCTATGGCGCCGGCATCCTCTCCTCCGGCGGCGAGATCCGCTACTGCATCGACAGCCCCGAGCCCAACCGGCTGGGCTTCGACCTGCTGCGGGTCATGCGGACGCGCTACAAGATCGACACGTTCCAGGAGACGTATTTCGTGATCCGCGGGTTCGACGAGCTGTTCGCCACGACGGAGCCGGATTTCGCGCCGTACTACCCGCGGCTGCGGGCGCGCGAGTCGCTGGCGCCGTCGGCGGTGCTCGCCTCCGATCGCGTGTACCACCGCGGCATCGGGCCGCCGCGCGCCGCCCCGGAATCGTCCGATTCGCCCGCGCCCGTCCGCCGCGCCTGACCGGGATCAAAGGCGCCGTCCGGGCGCGATGGGATGCTCCTCCCTGCCAGCCACCACGCCAGGGAAACGAGATGCAACCGCTGAACCTCCGGGAGATCGGGTCGCTCGCCCGCACGCCGGTGATCGCCGAGGACGACCTTCCCCGCTACGGCGCGGGGCGCGCGCCGAAGCCGCCGGTGACGGCGCTGCCGGATTACCTCGAGCGCCATTACGCATGGGCCTACGTGTGGCCGTTCTCGGTGTGGTTCTTCGACCACCAGCCGATCATCGACGCGATCCTCTTCGGCAACTACCGCCGCATCATGCGCCACACGATGCGGCTCATGGATCCGCCGAACGCGGGGAAGACGCTGCAGGTGGCGGGCGTCTACGGCGAGCTCACCCCGACGCTCGCGCAGGGGCTCGGCGAGCCGCTGCACCTCATCGACGCCGCGCCGATCCAGCTCGAGGCCGCGCGCCGCAAGGTGACGGCGATCGGCGCGACGGTGCGCCTCGCGCGGATGCTCGCGGAGGACCTGCGCTACGAGTCGGGCGCCTTCGACACGGTGCTCGTGTTCCTCCTCCTGCACGAGATGCCTCGCGACGCGCGGCGGGAGGCGCTGTGCGAGGCGGTGCGCGTGCTGAAGCCGGGCGGGCGCCTGGTGATCGCCGAGTACGGCGAGAACCGGGGGCGGCACTTCTTCCATCGATTCGCGCCGATGCGTGCGATCCTCACGTGGGCCGAGCCCTTCCTGGGCGGCTTCTGGAGCGAGAGCCTCGAGCGCACGCTCGCCGAGTGCGGCGCGCGGGTGGGTCGGCGCGTGGCGCTCGACGAGCAGGCGGAGATCTTCGGCGGCTTCTACCGCGTCTGCCGCTACCGCGTTTCCTGAAGGGCTAGCGGAAGGTCCAGCGGATGCCGAGGCGCACGCCGCGGCCTTCGCCGGGGTGCACGAGGAAATCCTCCGGCATGCCGCCCTGCGACCAGCGCTGCGAGGCGACGAGCTCGTCCACGCCCTGCGCGCGGCGGTCGAAGAGGTTGAAGGCGTCGAGCGTGAGCGTCGTGTGGCGGAAGATGCGGCGCGCGAGGCGCGCGTTCACCGCGGTGGAATCGGGGATGCGCAGGCTGTCGTCGTCGGCCGCGGCATCCGCGGAGGCGCGCGTCACGAAGAGGCTCGCGCTCCATCCGCCGAGGTTGCGCAGCGTGGCGCCGGCGATGTGCACCTGCGGGCCGCGCACCCGGCCGAAGGATTCGGGCGCCGGCAGCGCCACTGAGCCGGCCTCCAGCTCGACCCAGGACTTCCCGAGAATCGACGCCACGGCGCCGGGCCGGGCGGCATCGCGCCATGATCCGGCCGGACCGGCGCGGCTCGGCGATGCGGCGGCGGCCGACGCGACGCAGAGCGCGGCCGCCACGATTTGTAGTCTCCCTCGCGACACCCGGGCAGCCTAGCATGTGAAAAGGGGCGCATGCGCGCCCCTTCGCCGGCATGGTCCGGATGGACTGCCTACCGGATCTGCACCCAGGTGGCCTGCAGCCAGTTGTCGGCGCGGTGGATCACCTTCACGTTCGAGCGCGAGGCCCACGGGATCACCTGCAGGTGCAGCGGCAGCGTGTGCACCTGGTCGCGGAAGTACTCCATCGCCTCGATGATCTTCTGCTGGCGGCGCTTGGCGTCGGTGTCGCCCTTGAGGTCGTCGACCATCGCGTCGAACTTCGTGTCCTTGTAGTCGCCCCAGTTGTAGTCGCCGTCGCCCTTGTCGTTCCTCGAGTGCAGCACCGGCTGCATGGTGAAGATGGCATCCGTCGTCGCGCCGCCCCAGCCCAGCATGCAGAAGCTCATGTCGAGGCGCTGCATCTTGGGGAAGTACTGCGCGCGCGGCATCGCGTTCACCTTCACCTGGATGCCGATCTTGGCGAGCATGCCCGCCGCCGCGACGCAGATCTTCTCGTCGTTGATGTAGCGGTTGTTGGGACAGTCGAGCTGCACCTCGAAGCCGTCGGGGTAGCCCGCTTCCGTGAGCAGCTTCTTCGCCGCCTTCACGTCGTAGGGCAGGCGCTTGTCGGCCGACTTCGGGATGCCGGCCGCGGTCGGGTTGGGCAGGTTGATCGCGGTCGGCACCGAGAGCCCGCGCATCACGGCGCGGTGGATCGCGTCGATGTTGATCGCCTGCAGGAAGGCCTTGCGCACCCGGATGTCCTTGAACGGGTTCTTGCCCTTCACGTTCGAGTAGAGCAGCTCGTCGCGCGCCTGGTCCATCTCGAGGAAGACCACGCGGTTCTCGCGCCCCTCGTAGACGTGGATGTTCTTGTCGCGCTTGAGCTTGTCGATGTCCTGCACGTCGGGGTCGAGCACGAAGTCGAGGTCGCCCGACAGGAGCGCGGCCATGCGGGTGGCGCCGGACTTGATGGGCGTGTAGACGATCTGGTCCACGTTGCCGTCCCAGTAGTCCTTGCCCGCCTTGAGTCCCCACCAATCCGGGTTCTTCTTGAAGACGCTCTTCACGTCGGGCTCGCGCGAGACCAGGATGTACGGCCCGGTGCCCATCGCGTGGCGCGAGGTGTAGCTCTCCTCCTGGTGCGTGAAGTCCTGCGTCTCGACGGCGTTGTGCTCCTCGCACCACTTCTTGTTCATCATGAAGAGGCTGTTGGCGAGCATCTCCAGCATCACCGGGTTCGGGACCGGCGTCACCAGCTGCACGGTGTGCTCGTCGATCTTCGTCGGCACGCCCACCGCGTTGCCGTAGACGCGGAAGTTCGAGGTCTTGCCCTGCAGCCGGTTGATCGAGAACACCACGTCGTCGGCGGTGAAGTCGCTGCCGTCCTGCCACTTCACGCCCTTCCTCAGGTGGAAGATCCAGGTCTTCGGGTCCTTCTGCTCCCACCTCTCGGCGAGGCCCGGCAGGATCTCGAGCTTCTTGCCGCGCATGACGAGGGATTCGTACACCTGGCCGTTGATCGAGTTGGTGAGCAGCTCGTTCTGGGCCATGGGATCCGCGGTGAGGTAATCGCCCTGGCTGGACCAGCGCAGCGTCTTGGCCTGGACGAGGGGCGCTGCGGCGAGCAGCGCGGCGAGCGCGAGCGCGGCGATGCGGTTCATTTCGGCTCCTCCTCTTGTTGGTGGCGCCCATCATATTCCTGCTTCAACCCCCCCGCAGGGCCGTCGAAGCCGGCGGGGAGCGGAGCGTATAATTTCGGGTTCCCGGAGGTGAACGCCATGAATGCCATCGTGAAGGATCGCAGCACCCCCCTTTCCCTCGAGGATCCCAGGCTCTTCCGCGACCGCGCCTACCTGAACGGCGAGTGGGTCGAGGCGGACAGCCGCAAGCGCTTCGACGTGGACAATCCCGCCGACGGGAGCATCCTCGGCTCGGCGCCGGACATGGGGGCGGCGGAGACGAAGCGCGCGATCGACGCCGCCAACGCCGCGCTGCCCGCGTGGCGCGCGCTCCCCGCCAAGGAGCGCTCGAAGATCCTGCGCAAGTGGTACGACCTCATCATGGCGAACGCGGAGGACCTCGCGGTCCTGCTCACCGCGGAGCAGGGCAAGCCGCTCGCCGAGGCGAAGGGCGAGATCGCGTACGGCGCGTCGTTCGTCGAGTGGTTCGCCGAGGAGGCCAAGCGCGTCTACGGCGACGTGATCCCCAGCCCCACCAACGACCGGCGCCTCATCGTGCTCAAGCAGCCGATCGGGGTGTGCGCGGCGATCACGCCGTGGAACTTCCCGAACGCGATGATCACGCGCAAGGTGGCGCCGGGGCTCGCCGCGGGCTGCACGTTCGTGCTGAAGCCCGCCGAGCAGACCCCGTTCTCCGCGCTGGCGCTCGCCGAGCTCGCCGAGCGCGCCGGCATTCCCAAGGGCGTGCTCAACATGGTCACCGGCGATCCCGTCGCCATCGGCCAGGAGCTCTGCGCGAGCCCGATCGTGCGCAAAGTCACCTTCACGGGATCGACCGAGGTGGGCCGCATCCTGATGCGCCAGAGCGCGGACACGATCAAGAAGCTCTCGCTCGAGCTGGGCGGCAACGCCCCGTTCATCGTCTTCGACGACGCCGACCTCGACGCGGCCGCCGAGGGCGCGCTCGCCTCCAAGTACCGCAACGCGGGCCAGACCTGCGTGTGCGCCAACCGCATCTACGTGCAGGACAAGGTCTACGACGCCTTCGCCGCGAAGCTCGCGCAGAAGATCGAGGGCTTCAAGGTCGGCAAGGGCACGGAGCCCGGAGTCACCATCGGGCCGCTCATCGACGAGCAGGGATTGAAGAAGGTCGAGGAGCACGTGGCCGACGCCGTCGCGAAAGGCGCGAAGGTCGTGCTCGGCGGCCATCGCCATGCGCTGGGCGGGCGGTTCTTCGAGCCCACGCTCCTCACCGAGATGAAGACCAGCATGAAGGTCGCGCGCGAGGAGACCTTCGGGCCCGTCGCGCCGCTCTTCCGCTTCAAGGACGACGCGGAGGCGATCCGGCTCGCGAACGACAGCGAGTTCGGGCTGTGCGCGTATTTCTACTCGCGCGACGTGGGACGCATCTTCCGCGCCGCCGAGTCGCTCGAGGCGGGAATCGTCGGCGTGAACGTCGGCATCATCTCCAACGAGGTCGCGCCCTTCGGGGGCGTGAAGCAGTCGGGCCTCGGCCGCGAGGGCTCGAAGTACGGCATCGAGGATTTCCTCGAGATCAAGTACGTCTGCCTCGGCGGCATCCAGTAGCGCAACCGCAACCCGGGGCGCGCGCCCCTCCCACCCTTCTTCACGGAGCTTCGCTTGAAATCGATCCTCGCCGTCCTGCTCGTCGCCCTCGCCGCCTTCGGCTGCGCCAACGAGGAAAAGGCGCCGCCGCCCAAGGTCGCGTGCAAGTCCGCGCCGGCCGAGCTGGAGACGCGCGACCTCGCGCCCGGCACGGGAGACACCGTGCGCTTCCGCACGGCGGTGCTGGTCTCGTACACCGGCTGGCTCTACGACGGCTGCGCGCCGGACCTCAAGGGCAAGATGTTCGATACGTCCGAGGGCAAGCCCACGCCGTTCGGGTTCATCGTCGGCGCCGGGCGCGTGATCCGCGGCTGGGACGAGGGCCTGATCGGGATGAAGGAGGGCGGCAAGCGCCTGCTCGTGATTCCCGCGGCCAAGGGCTACGGCGACCGCGGCGTGCCCGGCAAGATCCCGCCGAACTCGCCGCTGGTGTTCGAGGTGCAGGTCGTGAAGATCATCCAGCAGCCGCAATGAAGCTCGCGAGCACCAGCTTCTCCGACGGCGGCGCGATCCCCGCGGAGTTCGCGTTCTGCGCGCCCGATCCGAAGGGCCACGCGACGCTCTCGAAGAACCGCAGCCCGCACCTCGCGTGGAGCGACGTGCCGGCGGCGGCGAAATCGTTCGCGATCGTGTGCCACGATCCCGACGTGCCGAGCCGGGGCGACGACGTCAACCAGGAAGGCCGCGTGGTCCCGGCCTCGCTCGCGCGCGTGGATTTCTTCCACTGGGTGCTCGTGGACCTCCCCGGGGACGTGCGCGCCGTCGAGGCGGGCGAGTTCTCCTCGAGCGTCGTCCCGCACGGCAAGCCGGGCCCCGAAGCGGCGCACGGCGCACGCCAGGGCGTGAACAGCTACACCGACTGGTTCGCGGGCGACGCGTCGATGTCCGGCCAGTACCACGGCTACGACGGCCCCTGCCCGCCGTGGAACGACGAGCTCGTGCATCGCTACGTCTTCACCGTCTACGCGCTCGACGTCGCGCGCCTGCCCGTGCGCGGCGCCTTCCGCGGCCCCGACGTGCGCGAGGCCGTGAAGGGCCACGTGCTCGCCCAGGCCTCGATCACCGGCAAGTACTCCCTCAACCCCGCCGTCAACCTCTGAAAACCGGGGACAGACCCCATTTTCCATAGGTCGAAAACGCGTGCAGCGTCGCACGGAATTTCGCGCTATGGAAAATGGGGTCTGTCCCCGGTTTTCAGTCGTCGTCCGAGGAGCGGAGCCAGCGCTCGTAATCGCGGCGCGTCTTCTTCGTCGGGCGGCCCTTGAAGCGCGGTGAGGGCAGGGCCTTCATTTCGGCGGCGAGCACGGTGCGGCGCGCGCGGCTCTCCTCGGTCTCCTCGTAGAGCAGGGCGGCCTCGGCAGCCGGGCCGCGGCGCTCGGAGAGCGCCTTCACGAGCACCGTGTGCTCGAAGGGCGCCCGGCGCACGACGACCGTATCCCCGGGCTTGAGCGCCTTCGCGGGCTTCGCGCGCTCGCCGTTCACCGAGACGTGCCCGGCCTCGATCGCCTGCACCGCGAGCGTGCGCGTCTTGAAGAAGCGCGCGGCCCAGAGCCACTTGTCGATGCGCATCGTGCCGGCCGATCCGGGGCTAACCCCGCGTGAAGCCGCGTCCCGTCATTTCCGCAGCTTCACCTCGTGCATCGCGATCGGGGGCGCCGTGCCGGTATCGAACTCCGCGCCGGCGACCACGCCCGCCTGCGCGACCTCGCGCGCCGTCTTCGCCGTCTCGTAGGTCGTGAACATCGCGCCGAGCGCGAAGTCGCGCCCCGAGCCGATCGCCCAGAAGCGGTCGAACTCGAACACCTCGCGCATCGAGTACACGCCGAAGATGCCCCAGGGGTTCGCCACCATCACGGTCATCTGGCTCGACTCGTAGGGGTCGTCCTCCTCCTCCTTGGGATTGAGGAACGCCTCGTCCTTGAGCACCGGGTGCAGGCGGCGGAACGACTCGTAGATCGCCGCCTTGCCGTGGAAGTCGAGGTTGGGCGTGCGCTCGAGCACGTTCTCGAGCACGAGCTGGTGCGCGGCGCTGCCCGCCACGCCGATGAACGAATCGCCGTAGGCGGTCACCTTCTCCGGGTGGCGGTCGTAGGACGGGGCGAGGCGCGTGGTGCCGAAGGTCGTGAGCGAATCGGCGGCGATGATGGCGGTGTCGCCCTTGCGCA
The DNA here is from genome assembly GCA_036377935.1 of Usitatibacter sp. Lineage (GTDB taxonomy): Bacteria > Pseudomonadota > Gammaproteobacteria > Burkholderiales > Usitatibacteraceae > Usitatibacter. The sequence goes on along the minus strand of DASUXK010000020.1, from coordinate 3,573 downwards.
CGACGACGATGGTGGTCATGGGTGGGGTCTGCGGGACGCGGGGGGAAACGCGCATTTTACCGGGCGCCGCCGCGGGCGCCCGCGGGTGAGGCAGAATCGGCGTCATGAACGTCGCGGCCTGGCTCGATCGCACCGCGCGGGCCGAGCCCGCGCGGATCGCCGTCCTGCACGGCACCGCGCCGTGGGCGACCTACGGGGCGCTCGCGCAGCGCGCGGCACGCCTCGCCGCGGGGCTGCGCGGCCGCCTCGGCCTCGCGCCCGGCGAGCGCGTCGCGATCGTCATGAGGAACGCACCCGAGTACCTCGAGGCGCTCTTCGGCATCTGGTGGGCGGGCCTCGCCGCGGTGCCGGTGAACGCGAAGCTGCACGCGAAGGAGATCGCGTACATCGTCGAGAACGCCGGCGCCCGCGTCGTGATCGACAGCCCCGAGCAGCTGCGCGAGCTCGCCGCGCCCGAGCCGCTCGCGCTCGCATCGGTGGATGCGGGCTCGCTCGCATGGCTCTTCTACACGAGCGGCACGACCGGCCGGCCGAAGGGCGCCATGCTCTCGCACCGCAACCTCGCGCAGATGACGTTCAGCTACTTCACCGACGTCGACGACGTCCGCGCGGAAGGCCGGCTGCTCCACGCCGCGCCGATGTCCCACGGCTCCGGCCTCTACACCTTCACCCACCTCGCGAAGGGCGCCGCGCAGGTGGTGCCCGAGTCGGGCGGCTTCGATCCGGCCGAGGTGCTGGCGCTCCTCGATGCCCACGAGCGCGTCTCGCTCTTCGCGGCGCCCACGATGGTGAAGCGGCTCGCGGAAGCCGCGCTCGCGCGCTCGGCGCGCGCGGCGGGATTGCAGACGCTCGTCTACGGCGGCGGGCCCATGTACCTCGCGGACCTCGAGCTCGCCACGCGCGCGCTGGGGCCGCGGCTCGCGCAGATCTACGGCCAGGGCGAGAGCCCGATGACGATCACGGCGCTGTCCAAGCGCCATCACGCGGACCGCGATCATCCGCGCCATCGCGAGCGCCTCGCGTCGGTCGGGCTGCCGCAAGGCGCGGTCGAAGTGACCGTGCGCGATCCGCACGGACGCGTGCTTCCCGCCGGCGAGGCCGGCGAGGTCTGCGTGCGCGGCGACGTCGTGATGTCGGGCTACTGGAAGGATCCCGCCGCCACGGCCGCGGCCTTGCGCGAGGGGTGGCTCTGGACCGGCGACGTGGGCGCCTTCGACGTCGACGGCTTCCTCACGCTCAAGGACCGGAGCAAGGACCTCATCGTGAGCGGCGGCTCGAACATCTATCCGCGCGAGGTGGAGGAGGTGCTGCTCACGCACGAGCGCGTCGCCGAGTGCGCGGTCGTGGGGCGCCCGGACGCGGAATGGGGCGAGACGGTCGTCGCCTTCATCGTCGCGCGGGGCGCCGCGCCCGAGCCCGCCGAGCTCGACCGCCTGTGCCTCGCGCACATCGCGCGCTTCAAGCGCCCGCGCGAGTACCGCTTCGTCGAGCGCCTGCCGAAGAACAACTACGGCAAGGTGGTGAAAGGCGAATTGCGCGCGATGATCGCCGCATCCGGCGGCGAGGCCGTACGATGAAGCCCATGCTGTTCCCCGGATTCGAGAGCCGGCTCGTCCGCACGTCGGGCTGCGACATCCGCGCGGTCGTGGGGCCGAAGCGCGATGCGCCGGCGATCCTGCTCCTGCACGGCTACCCCCAGACGCACGCGATCTGGCACCGGATGGCGCCGCGCCTGGCCGAGCGCTGGAACGTGGTGGCCTCCGACCTGCGCGGCTACGGCGATTCCGGCAAGCCGCCCAGCGCGCCCGACCACGCGCCGTACTCCAAGCGCGCGATGGCGGCCGACCAGGTCGAGCTCATGCGCGCCCTCGGCCACGAGCGCTTCCTCCTCGTCGGACACGACCGCGGCGCCCGCGTGGCGCATCGCCTGTGCGTGGACCACCCGGAGAGCGTGGCGAAGGTCGCGGTGCTCGACATCGCGCCCACGCTCGCCATGTACGAGCAGACCGACGAGGCGTTCGCGCGCGCCTACTGGCACTGGTTCTTCCTGATCCAGCCCGCGCCGGTGCCCGAGACGATGATCGCGAACGGCATCGACCTCGTCCTCCCCGCCAAGATGGGCGCGGGCAGCGCCGGGCTCGCGCCGTTCGCGCCCGAGGCGTGGGCCGAGTACGTGCGCTGCTTCACGCCGGGCATGGTGCACGCGAGCTGCGAGGATTACCGCGCGGCGGCCTCCATCGACCTCGAGCACGACCGCGTCGACCGCGACGCGGGCCGCCGCGTGCGCTGCCCGCTGCTCGCGCTCTGGGGGGCGAAGGGCGTGGTGGAGCGCTGCTTCGAGCCCCTCGACGAATGGCGCCGCGTGGCCGATCATGTCACCGGCCGCGCGCTTCCCGCCGGCCATTACCTTCCCGAAGAAGTGCCCGACCTCGTGGTCGAGGAATTGGAGAGATTTTTCGAATGAGCAAGCAAGAGAAGAACCGGGGACAGACCCTGAACCAAGAAAAGGCAACACCAGGGTCTGTCCCCACGCACCGCATCGCGGTGATCGCCGGAGACGGCATCGGCATGGAAGTGGTTCCCGAGGGGCAGCGCGTGCTGGAAGCCGCGGGGCGGAAGTTCGGCTTCGCCCTGCGATGGGACGAGAAGCCGTGGAGCTGCGAGTACTACGCGAAGCACGGCCGCATGATGCCCGAGGACGGCCTGGAGCAGATCCGCGGGCACGACGCGATCTTCCTCGGCGCCGTGGGCTTTCCCGGCGTGCCGGACCACGTCTCGCTGTGGGGGCTCCTCATCCCGATCCGCCGCGAGTTCCAGCAGTACGTGAACCTGCGGCCGGTGCGGCTCATGCCGGGAGTCGCGAGCCCGCTCGCCCACCGCAAGCCGGGCGACATCGATTTCTGGGTCGTGCGCGAGAACAACGAGGGCGAGTACTCGAACGCGGGCGGGCGCATGTACGCCGGCAGCGAGCACGAGTTCGCCACGCAGCTTTCCGTGTTCTCCCGGCGCGGCTGCGACCGCATCATGCGCTTCGCGTTCGAGCTCGCGAAGACGCGCGCGAAGAAGCACGTCACCTCCGCCACGAAGTCCAACGGCATCTCGATCACGATGCCGTACTGGGACGAACGCTTCAAGGCGATCTCGGCCGGGTATCCCGGCATCCGGACCTCGCAGTACCACATCGACATCCTCACCGCGCACTTCGTGCTGCATCCGGACTGGTTCGACGTGGTGGTGGGCTCGAACCTCTTCGGCGACATCCTCTCCGACCTCGGGCCGGCGTGCACGGGCACGATCGGCATCGCGCCTTCCGCGAACCTCAACCCCGAGCGGGAGTTCCCGTCGTGCTTCGAGCCGGTGCACGCGGGGCCGAGGTCCGAGAGGATGTCGCCGAAGAGGTTGGAGCCGACCACCACGTCGAACCAGTCCGGGTGCTGGACGAAGTTCGCGGTGAGGATGTCGATGTGGAACTTGTCGGTCTTCACGTCGGGATACTCGGCCGAGATCGCCCTGAAGCGCTCGTCCCAGTACGGCATCGTGATCGAGATGCCGTTGGACTTCGTGGCCGACGTC
>DASUXK010000019.1:0-15629 GCA_036377935.1 Usitatibacter sp. | reverse complement strand
TCCAGCGCGTGCAGTCGTCGAAGGACGAGAAGACCGCCGGGCGCTCGTCGGTCCTGGGCGGCGTGCTCTACTTCTGCTTCGCCTTCATCCCGATGTTCCTCGCCTACTCGGCGAGCCTCATCGATCCGCAGATGGTCGCGGCGAGCCTCGAGAAGGATCCGCAGAAGATCCTGCCCAACCTCATCCTCTCGCCCGTGGTGCCGGTGTTCGCGCAGATCATGTTCTTCGGGGCGCTGCTCTCGGCCATCAAGAGTTGCGCGAGCGCGACGCTCCTCGCGCCTTCGGTGAGCTTCAGCGAGAACATCGTGCGCCCGTTCCTGCCCGGCATCAGCGACCAGCGATTCCTGCGCGTGATGCGCGTCGTGCTGGTCTGCTTCACGGTGCTGGTCACCATCTTCGCGCTCAACTCGCACTCGAGCATCTACGGGATGGTGGAGAACGCGTACAAGGTGACGCTGGTGGGCGCCTTCGTGCCGCTCGTCTGCGGCATCTACTGGAAGCGCGCCACCAACCTCGGCGCGATCCTCGCCGTGGTGGTGGGCCTCATCACCTGGATCGGCGCCGAGGCGGCGATGCCCGAGGCGATGGTCCCGCCGCAGCTCTTCGGCCTCGTCTGCAGCTTCGGCGCGATGATCGTGGGCTCCCTCGTGCGGGGCCAGGTGCCCGAGCACGGCCGCATCGCCGAGCAGCCGCGCTAGCGCCGGCGCCCCGGAAAGCGTTTCGCCCCGCCTTTTCCGCATTTCGTCGCTTTCTCCTTTTGCGCCCGGCGCGCGGCTCCTAATCTCCGGTCCATGCCGAGCGCGCCGCGCCCGGCGTGGAACAAGGAGAAAAAAACCATGCGTCGCCCGTCCTTCCAGTCCCTCCGCGGCGAGTCCGCCGTCGCCACGCTGCTCACCCTGGCCGTTTCCGTGTGGTTCCTCGCCGCCGGCGCGGCGGTGCTCGCCGACCGGGGCGAAGCGCCCGCCCAGGCGCAGCGCGCCACGTCGCTCGCCTGCGCGACGCCCCTCGCCATGCCGGATATGCACGAGACCATCACCGTGGAAGCGCACCGCGGGTAGCCGGATGCGCGTTTCGTCGCATGGAATTGGAAAGGCAGGCTGACATTCGGTAACGTGGCGGCCGTGAACGCCACCCCCACCAGCCCCCCCTCCCTGCTCGAGGGCCTCACCGTCCGCCGCGTGCTCGCGGTGACGGCCCTGTGCGCCGCCGCCGACCTCGCCGTGGTCGGGCTCTTCGCCAACACCTACTGGGACCTGCTGGTGAGCGCCCTGTGCGTGGGCTACACCAGCATGCTGCTCTTCACCATCGCGGGGAACGTCCGCCAGAGCGTGTTGCCGCGCGAGGCGGCCCAGGTCCTCGCGGTGCTCCTGGGCTCGTTCCTGGGCACGGTGCTCACGGGCATCGTGAAGGGCCGCGATTTCTTCGAGATGTTCCACGAGCGCCTCTCGGGCGTGATGATCACGATGGGCCTGGGCATCGGCGTGGGCTGCGTGGTCGTGGCGGCGCTCATCCTGCGCGAGAAGCACGCGCGCGACCAGGCGCGCATCCTGCGCGCGGAATCCGAGCGCCACCAGCTCGAGAAGAACGTCCTCGAGGCGCGGCTCGCGCTCATGCAGGCGCAGGTCGAGCCGCACTTCCTCTTCAACACGCTGGCGAACGTCCAGCACCTGGTGGAGACCGATCCGCCGTCCGCCTCGCGAGTGCTGGAGAGCCTCATCCGCTACCTGCGCGCGGCGCTGCCGCGCATGCGCGAGGCGAGCACCGACCTCGGCCGCGAGCTCGACATGGCGCGCGCCTTCCTCGAGATCCAGCAGGTGCGCATGGGCTCGCGCCTCGAGTTCTCGATCGACGTGCCCGAGGCGCTGAAGTCGCGCCCCTTCCCGCCGATGATGCTGATCTCGCTCGTGGAGAACGCCATCAAGCACGGCGTCGATCCCTGTTGCGACTGCGGAAGCATCGCCATCCGCGCGCGGGAGGAGGGCGGCCGGCTGCGCGTCTCCGTGGCGGACACGGGCGAGGGCATCCTGCCCAAGAGCGGCGGCGGCGTGGGGCTCGCCAACATCCGCGAGCGTCTGAAGGCGCTCTACGGCGCGTCGGCCCAGCTCCTGCTCGAGGAGAACCGGCCGCACGGTGTCGTCGCCTCGATCGAGGTGCCCGCGTGACGGCGGCCGCGGATCGCCGGGCGGCCGAGGGAATGGTCGGCACGAGCGACGGGGTTCGCGCGGTCATCGCGGACGACGAGCCGCTGCTGCGCGCGCAGCTTCGCACGCGGCTCTCGCGCCTCTGGCCCGAGCTCGACGTGGTGCACGAGATGGCCGACGGGCGCGACGTCGAGGGCGTCATCGCCGCGCACGCGCCGCGGCTCTTCTTCCTCGACATCCACATGCCGGGCGTGAACGGCCTGGACGCGGCGCGCGCCATCGGCTCGCGGGCGCACGTGGTGTTCGTGACCGCGTTCGACGAGTACGCCGTGCAGGCCTTCGAGCGCGGCGCGATCGACTACGTGCTCAAGCCCTTCGACGAGGAGCGGCTCGCGCTCACGGTCACGCGCCTCAAGGAGCGCCTCGGGACGCGGCCGCACGGGCTGGAGGAGCTGGTCGAAAGCCTCGCTTCGCGTCTCGCGCCCCAGGCCGCCTCGCACCTGCGCTGGATCAAGGCTTCCGTGGGCCCGAACGTGCGCCTCATCCCCGTCGAGGAGGTGCTCTTCTTCCAGTCCGACGAGAAGTACACGCGGGTGGTGACGGCGGAGGGCGAGTGCCTCATCCGCAAGCCCATCCGCGAGCTCCTCGCCGAGCTCGACCCCGCCAAGTTCTGGCAGGTGCACCGCGCGACGATCGTGAACGTGGACCATATCGCCTCGGTGCGCCGCGGCCTCAAGGACCAGGCCGAGATCGCCCTGCGCGGGCACCCCGAGACGCTCGTCGTCTCGCGCGCTTTCACGCATCTCTTCCGGCAGATGTAGCGCCCCGAAAAAGCGCCGTTCGTCCCCCGCTTTCTGCATTTCGCCCGTCCCTCCATGGCCCGCCCGTTGCCGGGCACGTAAAGTGGCGGCTGCGACCATGCGCCCCCGACCATGAAATCCCTGAGCGAGCTCGTGCACCGAACGCCCTGGTGGGCCCTGCTCGCCGGCGGGCTCGCCCTGTTCGTGGGGTTCGTGGTCATGGTGGTGCCGGTCCACCTGATCAGCCTCGAGCACGCGGGCGCCACGCCGGAGGAGAAGCAAGCCATCAAGAACGAGATCCGCTCGACCTTCGTGCAGGGCGGGATCGACATGGCGCGCGGCATCGTGCTCGAGATGCGCAGCCGGGAGAAGGACCCCGCGACGCGGCAGGAGCTCGATCGCGCGCTGCAGGAGATCGAGAAGGCGCGCGAGCGCGCGGATCGCGCGGGCGAGGCGGCGCGCATCGCGGGAAGCGAGGCGAAGCGCTCCACGGCCGAGGCGCTCGACGAAGCGCATCGGGCGATCGAGGAGGCGACGCGCGAGACCACGCAGGCGCTGAAGGAGCTGCACGCGCGGGAGGGGAAGGCCGTGCCGCCCGAGGCGCCGCCGTCACCGCCCGCCTTGCCCGTGCCGCCCGTGCCGCCGGACACCAAGGGCGACGTGACCGTGAAGATCCACCCGCTCGGCTCCGATGGAATCGAGATCCAGATGACCGATCCGGACGAGCAAGCGCTGCCGGCGGTCCCGCTCCCGCCCGAGCTGCGCGACCGGATCCGCCGCAACATCCGCTCCGACCTCTACCGCATGGGTGTCGGCAGCGCGCTGATCCTCATCTTCATTCCGCTCTTCATCCTCACGGTCGTCGCCAAGTTCTTCATCGACCGCTCGCGCGCGGCGCAGCGCGTGGCCGAGAGCGAGCGCCGCGAGGCGGAGTACCAGCGCATGGGCCGGCAGGTGACGGAGGCGAAGCTCTCGGCGTTGCAGGCGCAGGTGGAGCCGCACTTCCTCTACAACACGCTCGCGAGCGTCCAGGCGCTCACCGAGGTGGACCCGAAGCGCGCCCACGAGATGACCGGCCACCTCATCCAGTACCTGAGGAACGCGCTGCCCAAGATGCGCGAGTCGCTCTCGACGGTGGGCCAGGAGATCGAGCTCGCGCGCGCGTACCTCAACATCCTGCAGATGCGCATGGGCGAGCGGCTCGCGTTCGAGATCGCGGTCGCGCCGGGGCTCGAGTCGGCCGCGTTCCCGCCGCTCATGCTGCCCTCGCTGGTGGAGAACGCGATCAAGCACGGGCTCGAGCCGCAGCGCGAGGGCGGGAAGGTGACGATCTCGGCCGACGCGCTCGACGGGAAGATCCGCATCGTGGTCGCGGATACGGGGCGCGGGCTTTCGGAAGCGCCGGGGCAGGGCGTGGGGCTCGCCAACATCCGCGAGCGCCTCGCCGCGCTCTACGGCGACGCGGCGCGCCTCGCGATCGAGGCGAACGAGCCGCAGGGCGTGCGCGCGACGCTCGAGGTGCCGCGCGAGGCGCCGGGAGGCGGTGCCGCGACGGGCGCGGCGGCCGCCTCGGCTTCGGCCACTGCTGCCGCTTCCGCTTCCGCCTCGAAGGCCGCGGCGTCTTCCGGGCCGCCGCGTGCCGCGCCGAAGAGCGCCGCCGCGCGCACGCTCGCCGCCGCGGGCACCGCGGAGCGCGCGTGGCGCAAGGGCCTCTCGTTCGCCTACGTGTTCCTCGTCGTCGTGGCCGCGGTGTGCGCCGGGCTCGCGATCGTGGGCGTCCTCACCGGCGCGCTCCACGTGCGCATCGGCGAGGGCTACATCAGCGGCGCTCCCGGGGCGCTGATCGGCGCCGTTGGCATCACCATCGCTTTCGTGGTCGTGGTGCTCGCGCTCGCCATCGTGGTGGCGATCGTGTACGGCCTGGGCTTCCTCTTCGCGGGGCTCGCGATCTTCGTGCCGGTCATGGTGCTGGTCGCGCTCTTCCCGGTGCTCGCGCCCTTCGTGCTGCTCGGGCTCGTCGTGTGGTGGCTGGTGCGGCGCGCGCGCTCGTCGAAGGAGCCCAAGACCGACGCGTCCCCCGCGCCGTAGAATCGCGCCATGCCGACCGCGATCATCGCCGAGGACGAGCCGATCCTGCGCCAGCAGCTCCAGGCCAAGCTCGCGAAGCTGTGGCCCGGGCTCGAAATCCTCGCCGCCGTGGGCGACGGCGCCGCGGCGCTCGAGGCGCTCGAGGAGCGCGCGCCCGACTTCATGTTCCTCGACATCCGCATGCCGGAGGCGACGGGCCTGGAGGTGGCGCGCGTGGTGGGCGGGCGCTCGCACGTGGTCTTCGTGACCGCCTACGACGAGTACGCGATCCAGGCGTTCGAGGCGGGCGCCGTGGACTACCTCCTCAAGCCCGCGACCGACGAGCGCCTCTCGCTCGCCATCGAGCGGCTCAAGGCGAAGCTCGCGACGCCGCCGCGCGACCTCACCGCGGTGCTCTCGAAGCTCGCCGAGAAGCTCGAGCCGGGACGCGAGCGGCTCAAGTGGATCAAGGCGACGGTGGGACCGAACCTGCGCCTCATCCCGGTCTCCGACGTGCTGTACTTCCAGTCGGACGAGAAGTACACGCGCGTGGTCACGGCCGAGGGCGAGGCGCTCATCAAGACGCCGATCCGCGAGCTCCTCGCCGGCCTCGATCCCGACGCCTTCTGGCAGATCCACCGCTCGACGGTGGTGAACGCCGGCGCCATCGCGAGTGTCACGCGCGACTTCCGCGGCCAGGCCCACGTGAAGGTGCGCGGCCGCGACGAGGCGCTCGTCGTCTCGCGCATCTACTCCCACCTCTTCAAGCAGATGTGAAAAAGGGGTCAGGCCCCTTTTTCGGGGAAAATAGGACATCGAACGCCATGCCGGAGGAAAGGTGATCTACCAGCTCGACGACCGCAAGCCCGTGCTCGAGGGCGAGTGCTTCGTGGCCCACAACGCCGCGGTGATCGGCTCCGTGGTGCTGAAGAGGAACGCGAGCGTGTGGTGGAACGTCACGATCCGCGGCGACAACGACCTCATCACGCTCGGCGAGAACGTGAACGTGCAGGACGGCAGCGTCATCCATACCGATTCCGGCGTGCCCGTGCGGCTCGAGAAGAACGTGAGCGTGGGCCACCTCGTGATGCTGCACGGCTGCACCGTCGGCGAGAACTCGCTGATCGGCATCGGGGCGATCGTCCTCAACAAGGCCGTGATCGGGAAGAACTGCCTCGTCGGCGCGGGGGCGCTGGTGACCGAGGGCAAGACGATCCCCGAGGGCTCGCTGGTGCTCGGTTCGCCGGGCAAGGTGGTGCGGCAGCTCACGCCCGAGGAGATCGCGCTGAACACCTGGATCGCCGAGCACTACGTGGAGCGCTCCTCGATCTACCGCCGGGGGCTGAAGCCGCTGGAATGATCGCGCGCCGCTATCGCGGGCCGCTCGCCGTCTGGGTGCTGCTGGTCGCCTACGCGAGCCTCTATCCGTTCCTGCCGCTGCGCATGCCGGGGCCGGGCGCGCTGCACGAGTTCTTCGCGAAGCCGCGCTACGTCATCGCCTTCGACGTGGCGCTCAACGTGGTCGCCTACGTCCCGCTGGGCGCCTTCGCGGCGCTCCTCTTCGGCGCCGAGGGCGAGCGCCGCGGCGGCGCGTGGAAGGGCGCGGCCTTCGGCGCGTTGCTGAGCTTCGCGATGGAAAGCTGCCAGCTCTTCCTGCCGGGCCGCATCGCCTCGCTCTACGACGTGTTCGCCAACACCGGCGGCGCGATCCTCGGGGCCGGCGCGTTCGCCGATCCGTTCTACTCGGTGCTCACCCGTCCCCTCGGCCGGTGGCGCGAGGACGTGTTCATTCCCGGCTCGTGGGGCGACGCGGGGCTGGTGCTCCTCGCGCTGTGGCTCCTCGCGCAGCTCAATCCGGCGCTGCCCTTCTTCGGGGCGGGCAACATCGCCGCGGCGGGCGAGGCGGCGCCCGAGGCCGGCATGCTCGACGGCGCGGCCGTGGCGCCGGGCATCGTGGGCTTCGGCCTCTTCGTCTCGACGGTGCTGCGCGGCGAGCAGGGCACGCTGCGCGTGACGATCGTGCTGCTGAGCGCCGCGCTGTGGCTCAAGTTCGTCGCCGCTTCGCTCATGCTGCAGCCGCACTTCTCCGACGAGTGGGTGACGGGCGGGCGCTTCGCGGGGCTCGCGGTGGGCCTCGCGCTGCTCGCGCCGCTGCGACGCCTGCCGCGCGCCGGGCGCATGTACGTCGCGACCCTCGCGATCCTCGCCGGCGCGCTGCTCTCGAAGATCTTCGGCGCCTACAGCCCGCTGGTCGAGCTGCTGCAGGTCTTCCGCTGGCCCCACGGCCAGCTCGCCAACTTCACCACGCTCACGCGCTTCCTGCACGAACTTTGGCCCCTCGCGGCGCTCACATTCCTCGTCGCCGTCTTCCTGCGCGACCGCCGCGCGGCCCATGCCATAATCCCCCGCTGAAGAAACCGGGGACAGACCACATTTTCTGAAGGACGAAAACCCGTGTGCGGTCGCACGAGGTTTTGCACTATGGAAAATGTGGTCTGTCCCGGGTTTTCCGGAGCCCTCGATGTCGTACTACAAGTCGCACGTCTTCTTCTGCGTCAATCGTCGCGAGCCGCCGAGCGCGTGCTGCGCGTGCCACAACTCGGAGGCGATGCGCGATTACGCGAAGAAGCGCGTGAAGGAGCTCGGGCTCTCGGGGCCGGGCAAGGTGCGCATCAACACCGCGGGGTGCCTGGATCGCTGCGAGGAAGGCCCGGTCATCGTCGTGTACCCCGAGGAGGTCTGGTACACGTACGTGGATCGCGAGGACATCGACGAGATCATCGACGAGCACCTGGTGAACGGGCGCATCGTCGAGCGGCTGCGCATCTGATGTCCGCGTCGGTGGAGCGCTCGTTCGTCGAGGGCGCCGCCGGGCGCATCGAGGTGGCGGCCACCCACCCGCCCGCGCCGCGCATGGTGGCCGTGATCGCCCACCCGCACCCGCTCTTCGGCGGGACCATGGACAACAAGGTGGTGACGACCCTTGCGCGCGCGTTCGCCGAGGCGGGCGCGGCGACCGTGCGGTTCAATTTCCGCGGCGTCGGCGCGACCGAAGGGCGGCACGACGAGGGCCGCGGCGAGACCGCGGACATGCTTCGCGTGATCGAGCACGCGGCCGCGGCCCATCCCGGATTGCCGCTCGCGCTCGCCGGCTTCTCCTTCGGGGGCGCGGTGGCGGTGCGCGCGAGCGGCGCCGTCGATTTCGCCCAGCTCGTGCTCGTGGCGCCCGGCTTCCGGCGCATCACCGGCGAAGGCATGGGAGCGGCGCCCGATCCGCACGATCCGCAGCTCGGCGCGCCGGGCCGCCACACCACGGCGAATACCGTGGTCGTGCACGGCGACCGCGACGAGACCGTGCCGCTCACGGACTCGATCGCGTGGGCCACGCCGCGCGAGGTGCCGGTCGTGGTCGTGCCCGGCGGCGAGCACTTCTTCCACCGCAAGCTCCACGTCCTGCGCGAGGTCGTGCTGCGCTGGGTGCGATGACCATCCTCGCGGCATCCGCGATCGCCAAGTCGTACGGCGGGCGCGAGGTGGTCGCCGGGCTGGATCTCGCGATCGAACGCGGCGAGTGCTTCGGGCTCCTCGGCCCCAACGGCGCGGGCAAGACCACCACCCTGCGCATGCTCCTCGGGCACACGCCTCCCGACGCCGGTGCGATCTGCGTGCTGGGCCACGAGATCCCGGCGCAGGCGCGCGAGGCGCGGCGCCGCGTGGGCGTCGTGCCGCAGATCGACAACCTCGACCCGGATTTCAGCGTGCGCGAGAACCTCACCGTGTACGCGCGCTACTTCGGCTACTCGGCGGCCGAGGCGGCGCGGCGCGTTCCGGACCTCCTCGCGTTCTCGGCGCTCGAGGCGCGCGGCGAAAGCCGCATCGACGAGCTTTCGGGCGGCATGAAGCGCCGGCTCGTGCTCGCCCGGGCGCTCGTGAACGATCCCGACCTCCTCTTCCTCGACGAGCCGACCACCGGGCTCGACCCGCAGGCGCGGCACCTCATGTGGGAGAAGCTGCGCGCGCTCCTGCGCGAGGGAAAGACCATCCTCCTCACCACGCACTTCATGGACGAGGCCGAGCGGCTCTGCGACCGCATCCAGATCATCGACGAGGGGCGCCGGCTCGCGGAGGGCTCGCCGCAGGCGCTCATCGCCGGCCACATCGAGCCCGAGGTCGTGGAGGTGTACGGCGAGGGCGTGGAGGAATGGCTCGCCTCGCACGGGCGCGGGCTTTCGGCGCGCGCGGAGCTGCACGGCGAGACGGCATTCTGCTACCTGCGCGATCCCGCGCCGGTGGTGGCGAGCCTGCGCGCCTTCCCGCGGCTGCGCTTCGTTCACCGTCCCGCGAACCTCGAGGACGTTTTCCTGAAGCTCACCGGCCGCGAGCTGCGCGAATGATGGGGCCCCCGCATTCCTGGGGTCGTCGACGATGACCATCGCAATGCCCTCCGCGGCGTGGCTCGCCGTCTGGCGCCGCAACTACCTCGTCTGGCGCAAGCTCGCCGCGGAATCGGTGCTGGGCGACGTGATCGAGCCGCTCTTCTACATCGCCGGCTTCGGCGCGGGGTTCGGCGCGATGCTCCCGCGGATCGAGGGCGTGAGCTACGTGGCCTTCCTCGCGGGCGGCATGGTGTGCTACTCGACGATGATGTCGGCGTCGTTCGAGGTGCTGTACTCGGGCTTCACGCGCATGCACGTCCAGCGCACGTGGGAAGGCATCCTCAACGCGCCCGTCGCGCTCGAGGACGTGGTGTTCGCGGAATGGATCTGGGGCGCGACCAAGAGCGTCCTCCCCGGCATGGCGGTGCTCGCCGTCGCGCTCGCGTTGGGTCTCGTGCACTCGGCCACGGCCGCGCTGATCCTGCCGGTCGCCTTCCTCGCCGGCCTGTGCTTCTCGGGCCTCGGGCTCGTGGTGATCGCGTTCGCGAAGTCCTACGACTTCTTCCAGTACTGGTTCACGCTCGCGCTCATGCCGATGATGCTGCTCTCGGGCGTGTTCTATCCGGTGGCGAACATGCCGCCGTGGCTGCAGGGGATCGCGCAGGCGCTTCCGCTCACGCACGGCGTGGCGCTCGCGCGCCCGCTCCTGCTCGGGACGTGGCCCCCGGCGCCGCTCGTCCACGCGGCCGCGCTCGCCGCCTATGCGCTCGCCGGATACGCGATCGCGATGCGGCTGCTGCGCCGCAGGCTGCTGCGCTGAATCAGCGCTGGGTGATGGCGGTGGCGCGCCCCGCGGGAAGCTTCTCGAGCTCGCCCACGACGATCGAAGGCGTGAGGAGCTCCGGAAGGAGCGTGGGCGCGGCGGCGCCCGGCGTGTAGAGCGCGTACACCGGCACGGCGTTGCGGCCGAGCGCGGCGAGCGCCTGCGTGATGCGCGCGTCCTGCTTCGTCCAGTCCGCGGTGAGGCGCGCCACGCCGCGGTCGGAGAACGCCTTCTCCACCGCCGCGTCGCGCAGCGCCACGCGCTTGTTCACCTGGCAGGTGACGCACCACGCCGCGGTGAAGTCGACGAACACGGGCCGGCCCTGCGCGAGGAGCGCGTCCACTTTCTCGGGAGACCACGCGGGCCACTCCGCGTCGGCCTTCGCGACGGATTCCGAAGCCCCGCGCGCTCCTGTGGCGCCGGGCCAGGCGACGAAGAGCCCCGCGGCGCCGAGCACGACGGCGAGCGCCGGCTGCCAGCGCGCGCCCGCGTGCGCCCAGCGCCCGTACAGCCACGCGCCCAGCGCGATCAGCACGAGGCCCAGCAGCAAGGCGAGAACCGCGTCGTTGCCCGCCTGCGCGCCGAGCACCCACGCGAGCCATGCCGCCGTCGCATAGAGCGGGAAAGCGAGCACCTGCTTGAAGGCCAGCATCCACGCGCCCGGCTTCGGCAGGCGCTTGAGGAGCGACGGGAAGAGCGAGAGGGCGAACACCGGCGCGGCCATGCCGAGGCCCAGCGCGAGGAAGACCGCGACCGCGAGCCCCGCGCCCTGCGAGACGGTGAAGCCCACGGCGGCGCCCATGAAGGGCGCGGTGCAAGGGGTCGCGACCACCGAGGCGAGCACGCCGGACAGGAGCGCGTCGGCGTAGCGCCCGCGCGCGCCCAGGTTCGAGGTCATCGACTGCGCGAAGGCTCCCCACTCGAAGAGCCCGGAGAGGTTCAACGCGAGCACGAAGAAGAGGCACGCGAGCACCGCGACCACCGCCGGGGACTGGAGCTGGAAGCCCCAGCCGAGCTGCGCGCCGCCCGCGCGCAGCGCGAGGAGCAGCCCTGCCAGCACGAGGAACGAGAGCAGCACGCCGGCCGCGAAGATCGCGCCCTGCAGGCGCATCGCGCGCGCCGAGCCGTGCGCGTGCTTCACGAAGCCCATCACCTTGATGCCGAGCACCGGGAAGACGCACGGCATGAGGTTCAGGATCAGCCCGCCGAGGAACGCGAAGCCCAGCGCGGCGATGAGGCTTCCGCCGATGCCGCCGTCGTTCGCCGTCCCGAGCATCCCCGCGACGGCGGGAAGCGAGGCGACCGTGGGCGCCGAGACCTCGATCGCGCGCGGCTCGCCGGCGAGCGGCCATCCCGAAGGCGCCACGACCACGCCCTCGACGGACGCGAGCTCCTTCGGCGGCGGATCCGCGAGCTTCATCTCGATGCGCAGGGCATTGCCCTCGCGCGTCACCTTTTCCGGCGCGGCGGGAACGATCAGCTCCTCGCGCTCGGGGAAGAACGTCGCCTTCGCGGGCACGGCCTTGCCTTCGGGCGCGGAGATGCGCACCACGAGCGAACCGCCCATGATCGCCGCTTCCGATTTCCATCCCTCGGGCTTCACCGGCAGCATCTCCTGCGAGCGCTGGATGTGCGCGAGGAAGCGGATGTCGGTCTTCGGCGGCGCATCGGACACCGGCATCGCGAGATCGAGCTCGCCCTTCTCCGGCACGCAGATGTCCTTGCACACGAGCCACTGCGCGCGCGCCCGGATGTCCGCGGTGCCGGGCTTCGCGTCGGCGGGCGGCGTGAGCTCGGAGAGCAGCACCACGTCGTCCTCGTAGCCGTAGTTCATGAGGGGACCCACGGGAAGGAGCGTGGGATAGGGCCACTGGATCGGGCCCGCCTTCCACCCCGGCGGCAGCTCCCACTGGATGCGCGTGGGCAGCCCCGAATCGCCCGGGTTCTTCCAGTACGTGTGCCACTCGGGGATCATGCGAAGCTTGAGGCCCACGAGCACGGGCCGGCCGGGCTGCGCCGAGAGCTTGTCGCTCACGAGCTGCGCTTCGACAGGCCCGGTCTGTACGACGGGGGCCGCGTGGGCGAGGCCCGCGGCCAGGAGGATCGCGGCGACGGCGGCCGCGCCGGGAAGGCGGGAAAACATCACGTAAAATGATACACCTATGCTCTGGCTGAAGGCCTTCCACATCATCTTCGTCGTCTCGTGGTTCGCGGGGCTGTTCTACCTGCCGCGGCTGTTCGTCTATCACGCCCAGGCGGCCGATGCGCCCTCGAACGAGCGCTTCAAGGTGATGGAGCGCAAGCTCTACCGCGGCATCATGATGCCCGCCATGCTGCTCACCGTCGCCTCGGGCCTGTGGCTGTGGCTGGGCTACGGGTTCACGGGCGGCTGGCTGCACGCCAAGGTGACGCTGGTCGTGCTGCTCGTCGCCTACCACTTCTGGCTGCGCAGGATGCTCGGCGATTTCGCCCGCGACGCGAACCGCCGCTCCCACGTCTTCTACCGCTGGGTGAACGAGGCCCCGACGGTGCTCCTCGTCGCGATCGTGATCCTCGTGGTGGTGAAGCCCTTCTAGGAAAGACCCGGGGCGCGCCCCGATCCCGACATGGTGAACAGCGAAAAGCCGCGGATATTGCGCAAGCCCGCGGGCGACGAGTCCTTCTTCGCGCCGTGCCCGCGCGGGCTCGCCCCCGCGCTGGCCGAGGAGCTCGCGGCGCTGGGCGCGCAGCATCCGCAGGCCGCCGAGGCCGGCGTCGCCTTCACCGGACCCTTCGAGCTCGTGTACGCGGCGAACCTGCGTTCGCGCATCGCGAGCCGCATCCTCTGGCGCGTGGCGCGCTTTCCCTACGCGAACGAGAACGACATCTACGAGGCGGCGCGGCAGGTGCGCTGGCGCGAGCTCTTCTCCGTGGAGCGCACGTTCAAGGTCGAGACCAACGCGCATCGCAGCCCGGTGAAGAGCCTCGACTTCGTGACGCTGCGCGTGAAGGACGCGATCGCGGACCATTTCCGCGATGCGCTGGGCCGCCGGCCCTCGGTCGCGCCGCGCGAGCCCGACCTGCGCGTTCACGCCTTCCTCGACGCGCGCGAATGCACGCTCTACCTCGACACCAGCGGCGAGCCGCTCTTCAAGCGCGGCCGGCGCGAGCACGTGGGCGAGGCGCCGCTCAAGAAGAACCTCGCCGCCGGGATCCTTCACCTGGCCGGATGGCGTCCGGGCGTCGCGTTGCTCGATCCCATGTGCGGCGGCGGGACGTTCCTCTCGGAAGCGGCCGAGATGTCGCTCGGTCGCGCGCCGGGGCGCAGCCGCGACTTCGCGTTCGGCAAGCTCGCGCGCTTCAATCCCGCCGCGTGGGAGCGGCAACGGTCGGCCGCCGCGCACGAGGAGAAGCCGGTCGCCGCGCTGCCGATCTTCGGCTCGGACCTCCTCGGGCGCTCCGTCGAGCAGGCGCGCCGCAACCTGCGCGATGCCGAGCTCGAGGCCGCGGTCACGCTCAAGCAGGCGAACCTCCTCGAGCTCTCCGCGCCCGCGCGCTCCGGCATGCTCGTCACCAATCCGCCCTACGGCGTGCGCCTGGGGGAGAAGGAGCGCCTCGCCGCGTTCTACCCGGAGCTGGGCGACCTCCTGAAGAAGCGCTTCGCCGGCTGGACCGCGTTCATCTTCTCGGGCGACCCGGAGCTCGCGAAGCTCATCCGCCTGCACCCCTCGCGCAAGACCGTGCTCTTCAACGGCGCGCTCGAGTGCCGGCTCTACGAGTACCGGATGGTGGCGGGCGGGAACCGGGCGCGCGCCGCCGCGCGGTGAGCGCCGCCGCGGCCCTCGCGGACCTCCTCGACGCGCGCACGCTGCTGCGCCTCGCGCTCGTGCCCGCCGCGGTGTGGGTGGCGAGCCTCGCGGCGCGGCGCTGGGGCCACGCGGTCTCCGGCTACCTCGGCGGGCTGCCGATGATCGGCGGCCCGATCACGCTCTACCTCGCGCTCGACTACGGCCCCGCGTTCGCCGCGCGCTCCGCCACGCTCACGCTCGCGGTGATCCTCGCGCAGGCGGCGCACCTGCTCGGCTTCGCGTACGCGGCGCGCGGGGCGCGCTGGCCGGGCGCGCTCCTCGCGGGCTGGGGCTCGTTCGCGATCGTCGCGGTCGTCGTCGCGCTCGCCTCGCCGGGGCCGATCGCCGCGCTGGCGCTCGCCATCTTCGGGCTCGTCGCCGCGAAGCTCGCGCTGCCGCATCCGCGCGCCGCCACCCCGCCGCCCGCGATCCCGCGCGCCGAGCTGCGCCTGCGCCTCGTCGCCGCCGCGGTCCTTGCCGCGGTGATCCTGTGGAGCGCGCGCGCCTTCGGGCCGGTGGTGAGCGGCGTGCTGCTCTCGGTGCCGGTGACCGGATCGATCATGCCGCCCTTCACGCTCGCGCTCTACGGGCGCGACGCGCTCGCGCGCCTGGTGCGCGGGTTCGTGGTCGGGCTCTCGGGCTTCGCCGCGTTCTTCTTCGTCCTCGCCACCGCGCTCCCTGCGCTCGGCACCGGCTGGGGATTCACCGCGGCCGTCGTGGCGGCGCTCGCCGCGGCCGCCGCGATCGACCGGCTGGCCGGTGCCCGCGAACCCGCGTAGGAGGCGGCCGACACCCGCCAGCGACCTCGCCTGATTTGCCCGGCGAGGCGCCTCGTTCAGGATGGGGGTGCGTTTTTTGGCGGGAACGGCCGACCGGCCCTCCCACTTACAACTTGTTTGTCCCGACCCCGGGATTCGACGGAGGCAATAATGAAAGCAATCATCGCGATGATCCTCGGCGCGTTCGTGCTGAGCGCCTGCAACACGATGGAAGGCTTCGGCCAGGACGTGCAGGCCGGCGGCCACGCCATCGAGAAGTCGGCCGATCGCCACAAGTAATCGACCCGAGGTCCGCGCGGCCATGACCGGATCGAACGCCTCGCCGATGCCCGAAGCCCGGGCGCCGATGGACGACATCCGGCATCGGCTGCGCGTGGACCACGAGACCACGCTCACCGACGCCGAACGGCTTCGCACCGAGAAGGATCCGCAGCGTGCGCTTCAACGTCTCCGCGATCTGCGCCGCGCGTGGGTGATCCACGCGCTCGCGGAGGAGACGGTCGTCTACCGCGCCCTCGAGGGCGCGGAAGGCGTTCCCTTCGCCGGCTCGCGCTCCGACGAGCGGTTCGTGGAGCACGAGCTGGTGGAGTCCCTTTTCTCGAAGCTCGCGCGCCTGCGTCCCGGATCCCAGGAGTGGCGCGCGCGGCTGAACGTCGCCCGCGACCTCATCGCGCGGCACATCGAGACCGAGCACGATGAGATGTTCGCGCGCCTGGAGCGCCACTTCGACGCCGAAGGCCTCGCCGAGCTCGCGCGCCGCTTCGAGCTCGCGCGCGACAAGCTCGCGCTGCTCGAGGACGCCAAAGCCGCGTAACG
>DASUXK010000018.1:0-6039 GCA_036377935.1 Usitatibacter sp. | reverse complement strand
CTCGACGTGCCGTCGCAACCGAAGCTGCTCTTCCTCGCCGCGCTCGCCGCCGTGACGTGCGCGGCGGCTCCCGTCGCCGCGCGCAAGCAGACCGTGTGCACGGTCACGGTGAACTCGAGCGACGAGCGCGAGGCCTTCCGCCGCAACCTTGCGCCGGACCGGTTCGACTTCGTCGAGCTGGTCGAGCACGGGCGCCGCGACTGGCTGCGCTCGGCGTGCGAGCGCCACGTGCGGTGCGACGTGCTGCTGGTTTCCGGACATTTCGCCGGCACGGAGTTCTATTCCTCGCGGCCGGATGTGCGCGAGACCCTGGGCGTGGACGAGATGGAGCGCGCCTCGTGCGGCGCTTGCCCCGATCTATTCGCCGGCCTGAAGGAGGTCTATCTCTTCGGGTGCGACAGCCTCAAGTCCGAGCCGCCGAAATCCGCGATGCCGGAGATCGTGCGCGGGCTGGTGGCGTCCGGGGCGAGCCGGGCCGATGCGCGACGCATCGCGAAGGCGCTGAGCGAGCGCGAGGGCGAGGACGCGCGCGATCGCATGCGCCGCATCTTCGCCGGGGTGCCCGTGATCTACGGCTTCTCCTCGCTCGCCCCCTACGGCCGCACGGCCGGTCCGCTGCTGCAGCGCTGGTTCGATACCGAGCCCGAAGGCGAGGTCGGGAGGGGGCGCGTGAGCGAACGGCTCCTCACGCTCTTCGGTCCTTCGAGCATGATCGCGACGCGCGGCCTCCTGGCGACCGATCAGGGCGCGGACGAGCGCGCCCGCGCGTGCCGCTTCTACGGCGACCATTCCGCGGCCGAGCGCCTCACCGTGTTGCGGGAAGAGCTTTCCGGCGACATGCCGCGCGTGCGCATGGCCTTCGAGCGGGCCGAGCGCTTCTTCGCCTCCCTTCCGCCCGGCGATCGCGCCGATCCCGGGTTCGTCGCGGCGCTCGCGGACATGGCGGCCGATGCGCCGCTGCGCGGCCGCTATCTCGCCATCGAGCGCGAGACGCGCGATCCGGCGCTGCGCGTGCGCATGATCGGGCTCGCGAAGACGGTGGGCTGGCTTTCCGAGACGCAACGCGAGGCCGAGCTGGGCCGCGCGATCGTCGACGTGCTCGCGAACGGTTCCATGGCCTACGGCGACGTCGATCTCGTGTGCACGCTCAACGCCGATCGCGCGCTCGATTTCGTGCGTAAAGACTTGCGGGAGCCGCCATCGCTGCGGCACGCGCCCGCGCAGTCGGCCGGCCTCGCGTGCCTGGGCAGCGCGGCCGCGCGCGAGCGCGTGCTGCATCTGCTCGCGAGCGCCGACGAGGGCGAGGTGCAGGTGGCCGAGGCCTACCTGCGCCATCGCCCCATCACCGATGCCGCGGAGCTGCGCGCGGTGACGGGCGCGATCGCGGCGATGAACCCCGGCCCGGCCCAGGTGCGCGCGCTGGGTGCCCTCGGCCGCATGCACCCCGCCGATGCGCAGGCGCTCGACGCGCTCGCCGCGCTCTTCGCGCGCACGCGCTCGCTCGCGGTGCAGCGCGCCATCGCCGAGGTGTTCCTGCGCGCGGATCCCGCGGCCTTCCCGCGACCCGCGATCGCGAAGCTCCTGCGCGCAAGGCGGCTTCGCTCGCCCGACGGCGAGGATCTCATCGACGTCGCCGTCCGCGGCCTTTCGTGACACCTCCGCTTCCTCCGTGTTTCCCGCCGTAGTCCCGCGTGTCGGCGCAAGCCGACCGATGGGCAAGGGGATTTCCGGCTGAATTCTCCGCGGAATTCGACGATGCTCATGGGATGTCGAGACCGCTCCTCGCCGCGCTCCTCGCCGCCGCGTGCGGCACGTGGAGCGCCGCGGCCCACGCCGAGGCGAAGACCGTCTGCACGGCGACGGTGAATTCGGCCGACGAGAAGGAGGCGATGCGCCGCCACCTTCCGCCGGGGAAGTACCGCTTCGTCGAGCTCCTCGATCGCCACCACGACGACTGGCTGGAGCGCGCGTGCCACAGGCACGTGCAGTGCGACGTGCTGGTGATCTCCGGCCACTTCAACGCGGGCGAGACGTTCTACTCCGACAAGGTGGACGTCGAGGCGAGCCTCAAGATGGACGAGCTCGAGCGCGCCTCGTGCAGCCATTCGTGCCCGCCGCTCTTCGCGAAGCTGAAGGAGGTCTATCTCTTCGGCTGCGAGAGCCTCAACCCGCACGCGACGCAGTACTCCTCGAAGTACGGCGAGAGCGGACGCGAGCGCATGCGGCGCATCTTCGCCGGCGTGCCCGTGATCTACGGGTTCTCCTCGCACGCGCCGATCGGGCGCGACGCCGCGGCGCTCCTCGACCGGTACTTCGCGGCGGGTGGCGCCCGGGAGGTCGGCAGCGGGCACGCGAGCTCGCGGCTGCTGCGCATCTTCGGTCGCTCGCTCACCGCGGTCCGCGGCGCGCTTCCCTCGGACCCGGGCGCGGCCGAGCGGCGCGACATCTGCGAGTTCTTCGACGAGCGCGAGTCGCCGGCGGCGAAGCTGCGCTACATCCACCGTCTGCTCGAGCGCGATCCGCAGCGCGCGCGCCAGTACCTCGCGCGGATCGAGAACCTGCTCGCCTCGCTCGATGCCTCGCAGAAGCAGGCGCCGGCGTTCCAGTCGGCGCTCGCCGAGTACGCGGCCGACGACGCCACGCGCGCGCGCTATCTCGCCATCGCGCGCTCGGCGCGGCCCTTCGCGGTTCGGGCGCGAATGCTCACCGTCGCCTCCGAGCTCGCCTGGTTGAAGCCGCGGGAGCTTCGAGCCGAGCGCATCGCGCTCCTCGACGACATGCTGGCGAGCCCGCGCATGGGATTCGCCGAGGTGGACCTCGCCTGCGGGATGACGGCGGGGGATGCGCTGCCCGGCGCGCTCGCGCAGGTGAGGGCGCCCGCCGCGGACGCCCACGGCGTCGCCGATTCCGCGCTCCTCGCGTGCCTGGGGAGCGACACCGCGCGCTCGCGCATCCTGCGCGCGCTCGCGAGCCCCGACGAGAAGGACGTCGCGCTCGCGCAGCTCTACCTGCAGCACCGCCCGCTCGCCGACGGGCCGGAGCTGCGGGCCCTCACTGAAGAGGTGACGCGCATGCCTCCCTCCGCGGCGCAGCTGAGCGCGCTGGGAGCGCTCGCGCGCCTGCACATCGCCGACCGGGCGATCCTCGAGGACCTCGCCCAGGCTTTCGCGCAGGCCAAGTCGGTGAAGGTCCAGCGCGCGATCGCCGAGGTGTTCATCCGCTCCGATCCGCGGGCGCTGCCGAAGCCGCAGCTCGTGGGCCTGCTGCGCCGCCACCGCATCGAGTCGCCCGACGGGCGGCCCGACCTCATCGATTCGCTGATCTCCAGCCTCGAGACGCGCTCCGCTTCGTAGCGTCCCCGCCCGGCGCGTTGCGCAGTCGCGTGCCTGCCGCCGATCCCGGTCGGAGGGCGTCAGCTCTTCAGCCGGTACCCCGTCCGGAACATCCACGACGCGATCGCGAGGCAGACGAGGAAGAACCCGAGCGCCATCATGAAGCTCACGACCACGTCCACGTCGGCGATGCCGTAGAAGGTCCAGCGGAAGCCGCTGATGAGGTAGACGATCGGGTTGAAGAGGCTGAAGGCCTGCCACGCGGGCGGCAGCATCGAGATCGAGTAGAACGCGCCGCCGAGGAACGTGAGGGGCGTCACGACCAGCATCGGGATGAAGCCGAGCTGCTCGAAGCTGCCCGCCCAGATGCCGATCACGAACCCCAGCAGGCAGAAGGTGAGGGTGGTGAGGACGAGGAACACCACCATCGCGATCGGATGCGCGACGTGCACCGGAACGAAGAGGTTCGCCGTGAGGAGGATCACCGCGGCGAGCACGAGCGACTTCGACGTCGCGGCGCCCACGTAGGCGAGCACGATCTCCAGCGACGAGACCGGCGCGGAAAGCACCTCGTAGATCGTCCCCGTGAACTTCGGCAGGTAGATGCCGATCGAGGCGTTGTTGAGGCTCTCGGTGAAGACGGAGAGCATCATGAGCCCCGGCACGATGAACGCGCCGTAGGGCACGCCATGGATCTCGCTCATGCGCCCCCCGATCGCCGCGCCGAACACGATGAAGTAGAGCGCGGTCGTGATCACCGGCGTGACGAGGCTCTGCCAGAGCGTGCGCCCGAAGCGCGACATCTCGAAGCGGTAGATGGCGGAGATGGCGAACCCGTTCATGGCTCGTGCACCAGGCTCACGAAGATATCCTCCAGCGAGCTCTGCCGCGTCTGCAGGTCCTTGAACTCGATGCCCGCGTCGGCGAGGCGGCGCAGCAGGACCGGGATGCCGGTGTCCTCGCGCTGCGAATCGAAGGTGAACTCGAGCTCCGTGCCGCCGTCGCGCAGCTCCAGGGGCCACTCGCGAAGCGCCTCGGGCACGGCGGCGAGCGGCGCGGCGAGGTGCACGAGGAGCTGCTTCTTGCCGAGCTTGCGCATGAGCGCCGCCTTCTCCTCGACCACCACGAGCTCGCCCTTGTGGATCACGCCGATGCGGTCGGCCATCTCCTCGGCCTCCTCGATGTAGTGCGTCGTGAGGATGACGGTGACGCCGCTCTCCCGGAGCTTGCGCACCAGCGCCCACATCTCGCGGCGCAGCTCCACGTCCACGCCCGCGGTGGGCTCGTCGAGGAAGAGGATCTTCGGCTCGTGCGCGAGCGCCTTCGCGATCAGCACGCGCCGCTTCATCCCGCCCGAGAGCGCCATGATCTTCGCGTCGCGCTTCTCCCACAGGGAAAGGTCGCGCAGCACCTTCTCGACGTACGCGGAGTCGGCGGCGCGCCCGAAGAGCCCACGGCTGAAGCGCACCGTCGCGCCGACCGTCTCGAACATGTCCGTGTGCAGCTCCTGCGGAACGAGCCCGATCCGCGCGCGCGCCGCGCGGTAGTCGGCGCGGTTGTCGTGGCCGTCGACGAGCACCGTGCCCGAGGTGGCGTTCACGATGCCGCAGACGATGTTGATGAGCGTGGTCTTGCCCGCGCCGTTGGGACCGAGGAGCGCGAAGATCTCGCCGGCGCGGATCTCGAGGTCGACGCCCTTCAGCGCCTGCAGGCCGGACGCGTAGGCCTTCGTGAGTCCGGAGATGGAGATGATCGGGGGCATGGGCGCGAAGTCTATCAGCACGCTCCGCGGGGCGTTTCCGCTTGAACAACCCCCGGCGCAGCGGGAATTGACTGGTAAAATCGCGCATGAGTTCGACCCCCCTTGCCGCGGAGGTGGCGCGCCGGCGCACCTTCGCGATCATCTCCCACCCGGACGCCGGCAAGACCACGCTCACCGAGAAGCTGCTGCTCTTCGCGGGCGCGATCCAAATCGCGGGCAGCGTGAAGGCGCGCAAGGCCACGCGCCACGCCACTTCCGACTGGATGGAGATCGAGAAGCAGCGCGGGATTTCCGTCGCGAGCTCCGTCATGCAGATGGAGTTCCGCGGCCACGTGATCAACCTGCTCGATACGCCGGGCCACCAGGACTTCTCCGAGGACACCTACCGCGTGCTCACCGCCGTGGACGCGGCGCTCATGGTGATCGACGGCGTGAACGGCGTGGAGGCGCAGACCATCCGCCTCCTCGAGGTCTGCCGGGCGCGCAACACCCCGATCATCACCTTCATCAACAAGATGGACCGCGAGACGCGCGAGCCGCTCGCGCTCCTGGACGAGATCGAGCGCGTGCTGAAGATGCCCACGGTGCCGTTCACCTGGCCGGTCGGCATGGGCAAGCGCTTCGGCGGCGTGTTCGACATCCGCGCCGACCGCATGCGCGTCTTCAAGCCCGGCGAGGACCGCCGCGTGGACGACGAGGAGATGATCGCCGGCCTCGCCAACCCGGAGAACGAGGCGCGCTTCGGCGATGCCTTCACCCAGGCGAAGGGCGAGATCGAGCTCCTCGCCGGCGCTTCCGAGGGCTTCGACCGCGAGGCGTTCCTCGCGGGCGCGCAGACGCCGGTCTTCTTCGGCTCGGCGATCAACAACTTCGGCGTGCGCGAAGTGCTCGACGCGCTGATCGATCTCGCGCCGCCGCCCGGCCCGAAGCCCGCAATGCAGCGCG
>DASUXK010000017.1:0-6873 GCA_036377935.1 Usitatibacter sp. | reverse complement strand
TGGGCGGCACCAACGGCAAGGGCTCCACCTGCGCGATGCTCGAGCGCATCCTCCTCGAGGCCGGCTATCGCGTCGGCGCGTACACGTCGCCGCACATCCTGGAATATAACGAGCGCGTGCGCCTGCAGGGCGAGGACGCGGACGATGCGACGCTCGTCCGTTCCTTCGAGCGCGTGGAGGCGGCGCGCGGATCGACGCCGCTCACCTACTTCGAGTTCGGCACGCTCGCCGCGCTCGCCGTCTTCGACGAGGCGAAGCTCGACGCGATGGTGCTAGAGGTGGGCTTGGGCGGGCGCCTGGACGCGGTGAACGTCGTCGATGCGGATGCCGCCATCGTCGCGAGCGTGGACATCGACCACGTGGACTGGCTGGGCGGCGACCGCGAGTCGATCGGCTTCGAGAAGGCCGGCATCTTCCGCTCCGGGCGCCCCGCGATCTTCGGCAGCGCGGATCCGCCCCGGCGCCTCGTGGAGCACGCGGTCTCGATCGGCGCGGACCTCCAGCTCCCGGGCCGCGACTTCCGCGTCGAGTCGCATCCGGGGCAGTGGGACTTCGTCGGCCGCCGCGGCGCGAAGCATGCGCTGCCGGTGCCGGCGCTGCGCGGACGCTGGCAGCTCGACAACGCGGCGGCCGCGCTCGCGGCCCTCGACGAGCTCGCCGCGCGCCTTCCCGTCTCCCTGGGCGAGGTGAAGCGGGGGCTCGCGACCGTGCGCCTCGCGGGCCGCCTGCAGACGCTCCCGGGCCGCCCGCCGATCGTCCTCGACGTGGCGCACAACCCGCACGCGGCGCGCGCCCTCTCCGATGCGCTCGGGGAGATGGCGTTCGCCGAGAGCACGCTCGCGGTCTTCGCGATGCTCGCCGACAAGGACATCGCGGGCGTCGTGGACGCGGTGCGCGGGCGCATCGACCGCTGGTACGTCGCGGCGGCCGAGGCCGAGCGCGCGGCCCCGGCGGCCCGCGTGGCCGAAATCCTCGCGCGGCACGATGCGGGCAAGCCGGTGCGCGCCTTCGCGACGGTCGATGCCGCGCTCTGCGCGGCTCGCGGCGACGCGGGGCCGAATGATAGAATTGTCGTCTTCGGATCGTTCACCACCGTGGCCGAAGCGCTGCGGTCCGCACGCTAGGTTTTGAGTCGCCCCACTTCGTTGGGGACCCCCGGATGGCGAGCCCTGCCTCTACAGAAGCGATCGAGATCCGGCGCCGCGGGCGCCGCCGCCTGATCGGCGCCATCGCCATCGTGGCGCTGCTCGTGGTCTTCGTGCCGATGCTCCTCGACAACGAGCCGCGCCAGGCCTCGAACGAGCCTTCCACGCGGATCCCGTCCGCGGCGAACGCGCCGCCGCTGCCCGCGCCCGCCGCGAGCACGTCCGCCACGAGCACGTCCGCCACGAGCACGCCGGCCGCGAGCCCGCCATCGAAGCCGGCCGCGAGCACGCCATCGAAGCCGGCCGCGACCGACGCGAAGGAGGCCGCAGCGCCGCCCAAGGTCGCGACGGTCAAGCCCGCGCCCGCCGCGACGCCCCCGAAGCCCGCCGCCGCGGCGCCGCGCCTCGAGGGCTTCGCCGTGCAGGTGGGCGCCTTCCGCGACGAGGAGACGCTCAAGCAGGCGCGCGCGAAGCTCGTCGCGGCGGGCATCGCGCACTACACCGAGCGCCTCGGCGAGGGGCCCGATGCGCTCACCCGCTTGCGCGCGGGGCCGTTCCCCACCCGCGAGGCGGCGGAGAGCGCGCGCGCGAAGCTGCAGAAGGCGTCGCTCGACGCGAACGTGGTGACTCTGCCATGAGAGCCATTGCGCGGGCGCGTCGCCGCCCCCATGTGATTTCCTTGCGCGGCGCGCACGGCGCCGGCGCGGGAAGGAGAGCCTGAGGCATGTGCGGAATCGTGGGCGTCGTCGCCCGTAGCCCGGTCAACCAGCTGCTCTACGACGGCATGACGGTGCTGCAGCACCGCGGCCAGGATGCGGCGGGCATCGTCACGGCCGAGGGCCACAGCTTCCACATGCACAAGGGCCGCGGGCTCGTGCGCGATGTCTTCCGCACGCGCGACATGAGGAGCCTCGTGGGCCACATGGGCATCGCCCATTGCCGCTATCCCACGGCGGGGTCGGCTTCCTCCGAGGCCGAGGCGCAGCCCTTCTACGTGAATTCGCCGTACGGCATCGTGCTCGGGCACAACGGCAACCTCGTGAACTCCGAGGACCTGCGCCGCGAGCTCTTCCTCGCCGACCGCCGCCACGTCAACACGAACTCCGACTCCGAGATCCTGCTGAACGTCCTCGCCCACGAGATCAGCGATGCGAGCGCGGGGCGCGAGCGCCTCACGCCGGACATCATCTTCACCGCGGTGGCGGGCGTGCACCGGCGCGTGAAGGGCGCCTACGCGGTGGTCGCGATGATCGCGGGCCACGGCATGCTCGCCTTCCGCGATCCGCACGGCATCCGGCCGCTCATCATCGGCCGCGCCGATACGGAGCGGGGCGTGGAGTTCCTGGTGGCGAGCGAGAGCGTGACGCTCGATACGCTGGGGTTCAAGGTGATGCGCGACGTGGCGCCCGGCGAGGCGGTCCTCGTCGACGAGAGCGGCAACTTCCACAGCCGCCAGTGCGCCGGGAACCCGCGGCTGAACCCCTGCATCTTCGAGTTCGTCTACCTCGCGCGGCCCGATTCGGTGATCGACGGCATCTCGGTCTACGAGAGCCGGCGCAACATGGGCAAGAGCCTCGCGGACAAGATCCGCGCCTCGGGCATCGTGGACCAGATCGACGTCGTGATGCCGATTCCCGATTCCAGCCGCCCCGCGGCGCTCGAGGTCGCGACCAAGCTCGGCAAGCCGTACCGCGAGGGCTTCATCAAGAACCGCTACATCGGCCGCACGTTCATCATGCCCGGGCAGGAGCAGCGCAAGAAGAGCGTGCGCCAGAAGCTCAACGCCATGCCGATCGAGTTCCAGGACAAGAACGTGCTGCTGGTGGACGATTCGATCGTGCGCGGCACCACGAGCCGCGAGATCGTGCAGATGGCGCGCGAGAGCGGCGCGAAGAAGGTGTTCTTCGCATCCGCCGCGCCGCCGGTGCGCTACCCGAACGTGTACGGCATCGACATGCCGACGCGCGGCGAGCTCATCGCCACGGGCCGCGACGAGGCGGGCGTGGCCGCGGCGATCGGCGCCGACGCGGTGATCTACCAGGATCTCGAGGCCCTCATCGAGGACGTGCGCAAGCTCAATCCCTCGATCGAGCGCTTCGACTGCTCGTGCTTCGACGGCGTGTACATCACCGGCGACGTGTCGGAGGAGTACCTCGAGGGGATCGAGAACGGACGGCGCGACGGCGAGTCGCGCCCGGAGACGCGCCTTTCGAGCTACCAGCTCGACCTCGGCCTGTCCCGCGTCGACTGAGCCGCGCATGGCAAACGAGGAGCTGAAGCCCGACACCCTCGCCGTGCGCGCCGGGGGCGTGCGCAGCGATTTCCGCGAGCATTCCGAGGCCCTCGCGCTCACCACGAGCTTCGTCTACACGAGCGCCGCCGAGGCCGCCCGCCGCTTCGCCAACGAGGAGCCGGGCAACATCTATTCGCGCTTCACCAACCCGACGGTCCAGATGTTCCAGGACCGGCTCGCGGCGCTCGAGGGCGCGCAGGCGTGCGTGGCGACGGCGACGGGCATGGCGGCGGTGGCGACCACGGCGCTGGGCCTCGTCAAGGCGGGCGAGCACATCGTGGCGGCGCGCGGCGTCTTCGGGACCGTCGTGCCGCTCTTCAACCAGATCCTCGGGCGCCTCGGCGTCTCCACCACCTGGGTCGACCTGCCCAACCTCGACCAGTGGCGCGCGGCGATGCGACCCAACACGCGGCTGCTCTTCGTCGAGACGCCCTCGAACCCGGCGTGCGAGGTGGCGGACATCGCGGGGCTCGCGGAGATCTCGCGCAAGGCGGGCGCCATCCTCGCCGTGGACAACTGCATGTGCACGCCGGTGCTGCAGAAGCCCATCGCGCTCGGCGCCGACCTCGTCATCCATTCCGCGACCAAGTACATCGACGGCCAGGGACGCGTGCTCGCCGGCGCGATCGCCGGGCGCGAGGATCTCGTGCGCGGCCCGCTCCTGGGCTTCGTGCGCACGGCCGGGCCCGCGATCTCGCCCTTCAACGCGTGGGTGTGCCTGAAGGGCCTGGAGACGCTGCCGATCCGCATGCGCGCCCAGTCCGCCCACGCGCTCACCATCGCGCGCTGGCTCGAGGCGCATCCCGCCGTGGAGCGCGTGAGCTATCCCGGCCTCGCCTCGCATCCGCAGCACGCGCTCGCGATGCGCCAGCAATCCGCGGGCGGCGCGCTGCTCTCGTTCGTCGTCAAGGGCGGGCGCGAGGGCGCCTGGCGCGTGATCGACGGCGTGAAGCTCGTCTCCATCACCGCCAACTTCGGCGACGTGAAGAGCACCGTCTGCCATCCCGCGACGACGACGCACGGGCGCGTGCCCGCGGCCGAGCGCGAGAAGGCGGGCATCGTGGAGGGGCTGGTGCGCCTCGGCGTGGGGCTCGAGGATCCCTCCGACGTGATGGCGGACCTCGCGCGCGGGCTGGAGGCGCGATAGGCATGGCGGCGGGCGCGCACGTGTTCCTCATGTGCCCGCCCGAGTACTTCGACGTCGCCTACGTCATCAACCCGTGGATGCACGGAAACCTGAAGCGCATCGATAGCGCGCTCGCGCGCCAGCAGTGGCGCTCGCTCTACGACATGCTCACGGATCGCGCGACGGTCCGGCTCGTGAATCCGCAGCCGAGCTCCCCGGACATGGTGTTCACGGCGAACGCCGGGATCGTGAGGGGACGGCGCTTCGTCGTCTCGCGCTTCCGCTATCCCGAGCGCCAGTACGAGGAGCCGTACTTCGCCGACTGGTTCATGGATCGCGGCTACGAGGTCTCGCTCATGCCGCGCGACTGCCCGTTCGAGGGCGCCGGCGACGCGCTCTTCGACCGCGGCGAGCCCCTGCTGTGGATGGCCCACGGGCATCGCTCGATCGAGGGCGCGCGCAAGGTGCTCGAGCAGCGCCTGGACGTCGAGACCGAGCTCCTCAAGCTCGTCGACAGCCGCTTCTACCACCTCGACACCTGCTTCTGCCCGCTCGAGGACGGCTTCCTGCTCTACTTCCCGTCGGCCTTCGACGAGGCGGCGCGCACGGCCATCGAGCGGCGCATTCCCGCGGATCGGCGCATCGCGGTGGAAGAGGAGGACGCGCTCGCCTTCGCCTGCAACGCCGTGGCGGTCGACACGACGGTGGTGGTGAACCGCGCCACGCCCGCGCTCGTGCGCGCCCTGGCGAAGAAGGGCTTCGAGGTCGTCCAGACCCCGCTCTCCGAATTCATGAAGGCCGGCGGCAGCGCGAAGTGCCTGACGCTGCGGCTGGACGAATTTTCGCTTCAGCGCAGCTCGGCCGCCCGCAGCCCTTCGGGCGTGGCTTCCAGGTAGCCGCCGCGCTCGTACCAATCGGGCAGCACCCAGCGGATGCGCTCGCGGCCGCCCACGGAATGCACGTGGCGCGCGGGACGGTGGGTGTGGCCGTGGATCATGAGGTCGCAGCCCGAGTCGGCGAAGGCGCCCTCCACGGCCTCGGGCGCGACATCCATGATGTCCATGCTCGTCGACTGCTTCGTCCCCTCGCTTTCCATGCGCATGCGGTTCGCGAGCACCAGGCGCTCCTCGATGGGGAGCGCGAGCGTGGCCTGCTGCCACGCGGGATCGCGCACCTGCTTGCGGAACGCCTGGTAGCGCGCGTCGCCGGTGCACAGCGTGTCGCCGTGCAGCAGGAGCGCGGGCGTGCCGTAGAGGTCGATCGTCGTGGGATCGTCGATGAGCTTCGCGCCCGTCTCGCGCGCGAAGCGCTCGGCGGCGAGGAAGTCGCGGTTGCCGTGCATGAACGCGACCGGCACTTCCTGCGCCGCCGCGTGGATGCGCCCGGCGATGCGGCGCGGGAAGGGCAGCGCGAGGCCGTCGTCGCCGATCCAGTACTCGAAGAGGTCGCCGAGGATGTAGAGGGCGTCCGCGCCCGGCACGACGCCGGCGAGGAAGCCCTCGAACTGCGCGACGATCGCCGGCCGCGAGGGGTCGAGATGCAGGTCCGAGATGAAGAGGGTGCGCCTCAGGCGACGCACTCCGCCTTCTCGATCACCACCGGCTGCGACGGCACGTTCTGGTGCATGCCGCGGTTGCCCGTGGCGACCTTGGCGATCTTGTCCACCACGTCCTGCCCCTCGGTCACCTTGCCGAACACGGCGTAGCCCCAGCCCTGCGTCGTCGGCGCGGTGTAGTTGAGGAAGTCGTTGTCCTTCACGTTGATGAAGAACTGCGCGCTCGCCGAGTTGGGGTCGCTCGTGCGGGCCATGGCGATCGTGTACTTGTCGTTCTTGAGGCCGTTCGCCGCCTCGTTCTTGATCGGCGCCTGCGTGGGCTTCTGGCGCATGTCCTTGTCGAAGCCGCCGCCCTGGATCATGAAGCCGTCGATCACCCGGTGGAAGATGGTGCCGTTGTAATGCCCGTCCTTCACGTACTGGAGAAAGTTCTCGACGGTCTTGGGCGCCTTGGCCGGATACAGCTCCAGCCGGATGGTTCCCAGGTTGGTGTGCACGTCGACCTGCGGGTCCGCGGCCAGCGCGCCCGAAGGCACCGCCGCGACCGACAGGAGGAAAAGATGCTTCAGTTTCATGCCGCTCCTTCATAAAGAATCTTCCAGCTCGCGCCTTCGCGGATCCAGTACTGGCGCTTGCGCAGGACGTTGGACAGGCGGTCCGACCGGTAATCCTGGTCGAAGGTGACCACGACGAAGTCGCCCTCGCGCGGGTAGCGCAGCATCGACACGCGCGACAGGCTCACCTTGATCCAGCG
>DASUXK010000016.1:0-17593 GCA_036377935.1 Usitatibacter sp. | reverse complement strand
TCCGCCAACATGAATCCCGAGCGCGAATTTCCCTCTCTCTTCGAACCGGTGCACGGCAGCGCGCCCGACATCTACGGCAGGAAGATCGCCAACCCCATCGGCCAGGTCTGGTCGGGCGCGATGATGCTCGAGCACCTCGGCCACAAGGACGCGGCCGACGCGATCGTGAAGGCGATCGAGACGGTGCTCGCCGAAGGGCCGCGCACGCGCGACCTCGGCGGAACGGCGGGGACGGAGGAAGTGGGCAAGGCCATCGCCCAGGCGCTGTAGGGCCGGAGCAAGCTTCGGGCAAGCTTCTGCTGCGCCGCATCATGCGGAAGCTTGCGACCCTCTGACATAATCCGAGGCTTCGTCGCAGCCACACACCGAAGGACGCAACCCCCGAAATGAAGATCGGAAACCCGAAGGACTTCTGGGGCGGGATTCTCTTTGCCGCCATCGGACTCATGTTCGCGGTCATCGCCCGCGGCTTCAGCATCGGCGGCAAGACGCTGCTCGCGGGCTACACCATGGGCACGCCGGCGCGCATGGGCCCGGGCTTCTTCCCCTTCTGGCTGGGCGTGATCCTCTTCCTGCTGGGCGCGGCCATCGCGACGCTCGCCCTGCGCTCCGCGCCCGATGCCGAGGGCTCGGCGCTCGAGCGCTTCCACTGGAAGGAGCTCTTCTTCGTGCTGGGCTCCATCTGCCTCTTCGGCGTGCTGCTCAAGCCCATCGGCATGCTGCTCGCCGGCATGCTCCTCATCCTCGGCGCGAGCTTCGGCAGCGTGACGTTCAACCTGCGGCGCGCGATCGTGCTCGGGATCTTCCTGGTCACCTTCTGCGCGCTCGTGTTCGTGATGGGCTTGAAGCTCCCGATCCCCCTGTGCCCCGACATCGACGCCCTCCAGTCGTTCGGGCTGTGCCGCGCGTAAGGAAAACGACATGGAACTCCTGCACCACCTGGGCACCGGCTTCGAGATCGCCCTCACCTGGCACAACATCCTCTACGCCCTCGTGGGCTGCCTGCTCGGCACGCTGATCGGCGTG
This sequence comes from Usitatibacter sp., assembly GCA_036377935.1. GTDB lineage: Bacteria > Pseudomonadota > Gammaproteobacteria > Burkholderiales > Usitatibacteraceae > Usitatibacter. The sequence continues at coordinate 16,567 of DASUXK010000016.1, read as the reverse complement.
CTGCCGGGCATCGGGCCGGTCGCGACGATCGCGATGCTGCTGCCGGCGACCTTCGTGCTGCACCCCGTGTCGGCCCTGATCATGCTCGCCGGCATCTACTACGGCGCGCAGTACGGCGGCTCGACCACGGCGATCCTCGTGAACCTCCCGGGAGAGGTGTCCTCGGTGGTGACCTGCCTGGACGGCTACCAGATGGCGCGCAAGGGCCAGGCCGGCAAGGCGCTCGGCATCTCGGCGCTGGGCTCGTTCTTCGCCGGCTCCGTCGCCACCGTGCTCATCGCGGGCTTCGCGCCGCCGCTCGCGGACCTCGCGCTCAAGTTCGGCCCGTCGGACTACTTCTCGCTGATGGTGCTGGGCCTCATCGCGGCGGTCGTGCTCGCGCACGGCTCGCTCATCAAGGCGATCGCGATGATCATCCTGGGCCTGCTCACCGGCCTCATCGGGACCGACGTGAACTCGGGCGTGGCGCGCTACAGCTTCAACCTGCCCGAGCTCATCGACGGCCTGAACATCGGCACGGTCGCGATGGGCGTCTTCGGCTTCTCGGAGATCATCCGCAACCTCGAGCAGGGCGAGGAGCGCGAGGTGTTCACGAAGAGCATCTCGGGGCTGCTGCCCAACTGGAAGGACATCAAGCAGGCGGCGCCCGCGGTGCTGCGCGGGACCATCCTCGGCTCCGCGCTCGGCATCCTGCCCGGCGGGGGCCCGATCCTCGGCGCCTTCTCCGCGTACACGCTGGAGAAGAAGCTCGCCAAGGATCCGTCGCGCTTCGGCAAGGGCGCGATCGAAGGCGTGGCGGCGCCGGAATCGGCGAACAACGCCGCGGCGCAGACCTCCTTCATCCCGCTCCTCACGCTCGGCATTCCGGCCACGCCCACCATGGCGCTCATGATCGGCGCGATGATCATCCACGGCATCCAGCCCGGCCCGCAGATCATGACCGCGCGCCCCGACCTCTTCTGGGGAATGATCGCGAGCATGTGGATCGGCAACCTGCTGCTGGTGATCCTCAACCTGCCGCTGATCGGGATCTGGGTGAAGCTGCTCACCGTGAAGTACGACTACCTCTTCCCGGCGATCCTCATCTTCTGCTGCGTGGGCGTGTACTCGATCAACAACGCCTCGATGGACGTGCTGCTCGCCGCGCTCTTCGGCTTCATCGGCTACGTCTTCATCAAGTTCGCGATGGAGCCCGCGCCGCTGCTGCTGGGCTTCGTGCTCGGGCCGATGATGGAGGAGAACCTGCGCCGCGCGCTGCTGCTGTCGCGCGGCGACCCGAGCGTCTTCTTCACGCGCCCGATCAGCCTCACGCTCCTCATCATCGCGGCGCTGCTGCTGGTGATCGTGATGGCGCCCTCGATCGCCAGGAAGCGCGAGGAAGTGTTCGTCGAGGGCTGAGCCCTCAGGCGAGGGCCGCCTGCAGCCCGGCGAGGTCGCGCACGATCGCGTCGGGCCGCACGCCGAGGCGCTCGACCGGCGCGCCGCCGCGGTTCACCCAGTACGCGCGGAACCCGAAGGCCTTCGCGCCCGCCGCATCCCATCCGTTCGACGAGACGAAGCCCACGAGCGCGCGCGGCACGCCGAGCGCTTCCTCGGCGATGCGGTAGACCGAAGGATCCGGCTTGAAGCGGCGTGCCGCGTGCACGCTGAGGATGCCGCCGCGGAAGCGCTCGCGCAGGCCGTTGTGGTTGACCACCGCTTCGAGCATGCCCGGGTGCCCGTTGGACAGGATCGCGAGGGGGCGCGCGCGCGCGAGCGAATCGAGCGCCGCGGGCACCTCCGGAAAGGCGGCGAGGCGGCGGTACTCCTCGATGAGCGAGCGCTGCGCGGCCTCGTCCGCCTCGAGCCCGAGCGATTCCAGCGACCACTCGAGCGAGGCGCGCGTCACGCGGTCGAAGTCCTCGTAGCGGTCCATCAGCGTGCGCAGCCACGAGTACTCGAGCTGCTTCGTGCGCCACGCCGCGGAGAGCGCGGCCCCGTGGCCGGGAAAGAGCGCCTCGGCGCGGCGCGCCACCGAATGCACGTCGAAAAGCGTTCCGTATGCGTCGAAAACGAGTGCCGCGACTTCGCCGGGCATGGGCGCCTCCTGTTTTCCCGATGCTACCATTCGTCTTTCCCCTCTCGTTTCCAAGCCATGTTCACCTGGGACTTTCCCTATCCCTCGCAGCGCATGCCGATGCTCGCGAAGAACGTCGTCGCGACCTCGCAGCCGCTCGCGGCGCAGGCCGGCCTGGCGATGCTCGCGCGCGGCGGCAACGCGGTCGACGCGGGGCTCGCCGCGGCCATCACGCTCACCGTCGTCGAGCCGACCTCGAACGGCATCGGCTCCGACGCGTTCGCGATCCTGTGGGACGGCCAGCGGCTGGTGGGCCTCAACGCCTCGGGCCGCTCGCCCGAAGGCTGGACGCCCGAGCGCTTCGCGGGCCGCAAGGCGATGCCCGTCACGGGATGGGATTCCGCGACGGTCCCGGGCTGCGTCTCGGCGTGGGTCGCGCTCTCGAAACGCTACGGGAAGCTGCCCTTCGAGGCGCTCTTCGAGCCGGCGATCCGCTACGCGCGCGAGAGCTACATGGTCTCGCCGATCACCGCGTTGAGCTGGGCGCGCCAGGCCCCGACCTTCAAGGGCTTCTCCGAGTTCTGCTGGACCTTCCTGCCCAAGGACCGCGCGCCCTATCCCGGCGAGCGCTTCTATTGCCCGCAGCAGGCCGAGACGCTCGAGGACATCGCCTCCACGAAGGGCGAGAGCTTCTATCGCGGCGCGATCGCCGAGCGCATCGCGCTCGCGAGCCGCAGCGACGGCGGCGCGATGACGCAGGAGGACCTCGCCGCGCACAAGTGCGACTGGGTCGATCCCATCTCCGTCGAGTACCGCGGCTACCGGCTGCACGAGATGCCGCCCAACGGGCAGGGCATCGCCGCGCTGGTCGCGCTGGGGATCCTGCGGCACTTCGACGTCGCGTCCCTGCCGCCCGATTCCGCCGACAGCCTGCACCTGCAGATCGAGGCGATGAAGCTCGCGTTCGCCGACGTGTGGCGCCACGTGAGCGACCCGGCGACGATGGAAGTGACGACGGCGCAGATGCTCGACGACGCGTACCTGGCCGAGCGCGCGAAGGCGATCGACATGAAGCGCGCCTCCGAGCCCCGGTCCGCGGTTCCGAAGGGCGGCGGCACCGTCTACCTCACGGCCGCGGACGAGCGCGGCATGATGCTCTCGTTCATCCAGTCCAACTACATGGGCTTCGGCTCGGGGGTGGTCGTCCCCGGCACCGGCATCAGCCTGCAGAACCGCGGCTACGGCTTCTCGCTGGAGCGCGGGCATCCGAACGAGGTGGGCCCGCGCAAGCGCCCGTTCCAGACCATCATCCCCGGCTTCCTCACGCGCGACGGCCAGCCGGTGATGAGCTTCGGCGTGATGGGCGGCCACATGCAGCCGCAGGGGCACCTGCAGATGATCGTGCGGCTGGTGGACTACAACCAGAACCCGCAGTCCTGCGCCGACGCGCCGCGCTGGATCGTGAACGCCGGCTACTCCCTGAGCCTCGAGGACGCGGTCGCCCCGGCCGTGAAGGAGGAGCTCGCGCGGCGCGGCCACCGCATCGTCCCGTGCGAGCGCCCCGAGTTCGCCTACGGCGGCGCGCAGCTCATCCACCGCCTCGACGACGGCTACTGCGGTGCCTCCGATCCCCGCAAGGACGGCTGCGCCATCGGGTTCTGAAGCGGCGAGCGCGGCGAAAAGTCAGCGGCGCCGGAGCGTGAGCGCCCCGAGCGTCGACTCGGGGCTCTCGGTGTATTCCCAGGCGCGCTCGGCGTCGGGCAGCAGGTCCTGCGCGAGGGCGATGAGCTCGGCGCGCGTGCGGTAGGCCATGCGCCAGTCCATGAAGGTCTCGAGGAACGCGGCCTCGGTGAGCCCGGAGAGGAAGTGCGTGAGCACCAGCATGCCGCCGGGACGCACCATGCCGAAGAGGGATCGCGCGAGGTTCGCGGCGGCCGGCTGCGCAACGAGCTCGAGCAGGCCCGAGCAGTAGACGAGATCCATGTCGCCGAAGAGCGCGCCGCCGCGCACCAGGTCGCGCACCGAGCCCAGCTGCGCCTCGAGCGGCAGGCTCGCGTAGTCGCGCTTCACCTGCTCGAGGTTGTCCGGGTCGCTGTCGAACGCGACCAGGCGGCCCACGCGCGGCGACCCGAAGCCCATGATGCGGTCCCACTCGCGCAGGTGCCCGCACCCCGCGGCGAAGATCGACGGCGGCCGCGGCGCGTGCGCGACGACCTCCTCGATCGCGCGCGCGAGCGCATCGCGCCGGAAGCGCAACGCCCGCGCCGTCTGCCCCCGGATCACGCACTGGTGCAGCGCCGCCGCGGCGTCGGCCAGGGGCATGTCGAACGGCCGGCCGCGCAGGGCGAAGTCGAGCGCGCGCGCATCGCCCGCCACGCCGCGCGGCCGCGCGTAGCAGCGCAGGATGAACGGATCGAGATGCAGGAAGCCGCGCAGCGGATGGGCGCGCGCCGCCGCGAGCACGCGGGTCCACGTTTCGGGGGTGCTGCGCGCGCGCACGGCGGCGAGCGAGGCGACGATGCGCGAGAGCGCCTCCTCGATGCGTCCGGCGCGCGCGGTGGCGAGGACATCGTCGAGCGCGAGGCTCGCGATGGCGCGCAGCGCCTCCTCCTCGTCGGGAGCGCCTTCCGCGCCGCGGCGTGCGCGGCCCCCGTTCAGCCGCAAGCGTCGCCGGCCGCGGCCCGGAGGGGCGGGCGGCACGCCTCGTCGGGCGGCGCGGCCGCCGCGAGCGCCGCGAAGCGCCGCAGGTCGCTGCCGCTCGCGGCGAGCATCGGCAGCCGCCGAAGGAGCGCGGCCGCGCGCTCGCGCCAGGCGAGCCCCATCAGGACCCGCGGCATCGCGAGGCCCGGGCAGCGCAGCGCGCCGGTGAGGATCTCCATGTCGAACACGCGGCGGTAGAAGCCCATCTCCGTCTCGCGCACCGCGGCGAGGAGCCATTCGGCCTCGAGCGCGGCGCACGCGGTCATGTGCACCTTGAAGAGGCGCAGCATCGCCGCGGCGCGATCGGCGGGCGCGTCGATCACGGTGAGGCTCGCCTCGACCGCACGCGCGGCGGTGAGGCCCGGATCGAGCTCGGCGCGGAACGTCTCGATCGCGGGCAGGGGAGAGCCCGCCCCGGAATGGATGTAGCGCGTGGAGCCGATGGCGCGGCCGCGGTCGAGGAGCAGGTAGGTGATGCTGCCCGCCATGGCGTCGTGCTCGTCGCCGTACGCCGGCACGGCGCAGGCCGGCACGTCGCCGCCGCGGGCGAGCGCGCCGAAGCGCAGCGCGCGCACCGCCGCCCAGTCTTCCCGCGACGCGACGGCGCGCAGGACCGAATGATCCGATGCGGGGCCGGCGGGTGCCTCGGCCCCGAGGGAGGAAGCCACGGGGGGAATCATGCCGGCGAGCATAGGGATTCCCCCGCGGAGGGTCCCCACCCGCGGGGGTGGGAGCAACCGTCGCGCGCACGCGGGCGCCGTGACACACTAACGGCGGGCGGACCCTGGGAGGGGCGATGCAGGCGCGCGGGAGCGGGCGGCTCGGAACCACGACAACGATGGGCGGCAGGTCGCTGAAGGCGACGCGCGCCCGCCCCGCGCATGGCGCCCGCTGAGAACTTCACGCTCACGCGCTCGGGGCTCTTCCGGCGCTACGCCGCGGTGCTCATGGGCCTCGTCGGCGGCGCGCTCGTGCTGCAGGGCCTGCTCGAGATGGGATTCGCCTACCGCGAGAGCCTGCAGGCGGCCGCGCGGGTGCAGCACGCCGAGGTGCGCGCCGCGGCCGACCGCATCCACCAGTACTTCACGGGCCTCGAGCGGACGTCGGGGCGGGCGGCCTCGATCGCGCCCGCGGCCGGCGGCCTGCGCTTCGTGGGCGACGTGGTCGACGGCGTGACGATCGGCCGCCACGGGCACGTCTACGCGGTGGACGGGCGCGACCGCCTCGTCGCGCACCCGGACCACGCGCTGCTCGCCACCCCCCCGGACCTCGCGTCCCAGCCGGCGTTGCGGCGCATCCGCCAGGAGATCGCGCAGTCGGGCGACTCGGTCGCCATGTTCCGCGCGCCGGGCCTCGCGGGTGGCGACATGATGATCTCCGCGGCGCGCGTGCCCGCCTCGCAATGGCTCGTGATCGCCGAGCAGCCGAGGGACGAGGTGCTCGCGCCGCTCTACCAGACGCTCGCGCGCACGCTCTGGGTGATGGGCGCGGGCCTGCTCGCCGCGCTCACCGCGAGCTACCTCCTCGCGCGCCGGCTGGTGCGGCCGATCTTCGAGCTGCGCCGCGGCGCCGAGCGCATCGCGGGCGGCGAGCTCGCGACGCGCATCCGCATCGACACCGGCGACGAGGTGGAAGCGCTCGCGCTCGAGTTCAACCGCATGGCCGACCAGCTGCAGGACTACACCACGGGGCTCGAGCGCAAGGTCGCCGAGAAGACCGCCGAGCTGGAGATGGCGAACCGGCACAAGAGCGAGTTCCTCGCCAACATGTCGCACGAGCTGCGCACGCCGCTGAACGCCATCATCGGCTTCTCCGAGGTGCTCAAGGAGCGCATGTTCGGCGAGCTCAACCCGAAGCAGCTCGAGTACGTGCGCGACATCTACGGCTCGGGCCAGCACCTGCTCTCGCTCATCAACGACATCCTCGACCTCACCAAGGTGGAGGCGGGCCACATGGAGCTCGACGCGGGCGATTTCCCGGTGCGATCGGCGATCCACAACTGCTGCACGCTGATCCGCGAGCGGGCGCTCAGGAAGCGCCTGCGCCTCGAGTCGCACGTCTTCGAGGACGTCGGCAACTGGCGGGCCGACGAGCGCAAGTTCAAGCAGGTGGTGCTGAACCTCCTCTCCAACGCGGTGAAGTTCACGCCCTCGGGCGGGGAGGTGCGCATCGTCGCCCGCATCGAGGGCGACACGCTGGTGGTCGCGGTGAGCGACACCGGCGTGGGCGTCGCCCCCGAGGACCAGGAGCGCATCTTCCACTCCTTCCAGCAGGTGGCCTCCGACGAGGAGGTGCGCCGCGAGGGCTCGGGGCTCGGCCTCGCGCTCTCGCGCCGCCTGGTCGAGCGCCACGGCGGCACGCTGGTGGTGGCGAGCACGCCGGGGCGCGGCGCCACCTTCGTCGCGCGCTTCCCGCGACTGCCCGAGCCGGAGGTGATGGCCGATGCCTAGCCGCATCCTCGTGGTCGAGGACGACGAGAAGAGCCGCCGCCTGCTGGTCGACGTGCTCGGCTACCACGGCTACGAGGTGGCGGCCACGGACAACGGCGAGAGCGCGGTGGCCTCGGCGCACGCCAACACGCCGCACGTGGCGCTCCTCGACATCCAGCTTCCCGGCATGAGCGGCTTCGAGGTGCTCGCGCAGCTGCGCGGCGGCGCGTTCGAGCGCCGCATCCCCGCGATCGCCGTCACCGCCTCGGTGATGGACCAGGACCGGCGCCGGATCCTCGCCGCGGGGTTCGATGCCTACATCGGCAAACCCGTTAACATACGTCAACTCCTCGACACGCTCGAACGACTGCTGGTCTCCGCGCTGCCATGAACGCCCAGGCCGAACCGCGCACCGCCGCCGAGGCCCCTGCCGCCGCCGCATCGCCGGGGCGCATCCTCGTGGTGGACGACACGCCCACCAACGTGAAGCTGCTCGAGGACCTGCTGCGCTTCCACGGCTACGAGGTCGAGGCGGCCTTCGACGGCCAGAGCGCGCTCGCGGCGCTCGCCGAGCGGCCGCCCGATCTCCTCCTGCTCGACGTGCTCATGCCCGGCCTCGACGGCCACGAGGTGTGCCGCGCGGTGCGCGCCGATCCCGCGCTCGCGATGCTGCCCGTCGTCATGGTGACCGCGCTCGAGGACCGCGAGGAGCGCGTGCGGGGACTGGAGGCCGGCGCCGACGACTTCCTCTCGAAGCCGCTCAATCCGCCCGAGCTGGTCGCGCGCGTGCGCTCGCTGCTGCGCATCCGGCGCCTCTACGACACGGTGCAGCGGCAGGCGGCGCAGCTCGCCGCGTGGAACCGCACGCTCGAGGCGCGCGTCGCCGAGGAGGTGGCGCACGTCGAGAAGCTGCAGCGCCTGAAGCGCTTCTTCTCGCCGCAGCTCGCCGAGTTGATCCTCGCCGGCGGCGCCGACGATCCGCTCGAGAGCCACCGGCGCGACGTGACCGTGGTCTTCCTCGACCTGCGCGGCTTCACCGCCTTCGCCGAGAGCGCCGAGCCGGAGGAAGTGATGGCGGCGCTCGCCGAGTTCCACCACGCGATGGGGCGGCGCGTGCTCGAGTTCCAGGGCACGCTCGAGCGCTTCACCGGCGACGGCCTGATGGTCTTCTTCAACGACCCGCTGCCGATCCAGCAGCCGGCGTGGCGCGCGGTCGAGATGGCCTTCGCGATGCAGGAGGACGCGCTCAAGCTCGCGGCGCAATGGAAGCGCCGCGGCTACGACCTCGGGCTGGGCATCGGCATCGCGCAGGGCTACGCCACCGTGGGCGCGATCGGCTTCGAGGGCCGCATCGACTACGGCGCCATCGGCACCGTGACGAACATGGCCAACCGCCTGTGCGACCTCGCCGAGCCGGGCAACATCCTGGTCTCGCAGCGCGTGCTGAACGAGGTGGACGAGCGCGTGCTCGCCGACGACCTGGGCGAGGTGCGCCTGCACGGGTTCAAGCGGCCGGTGCGCGCCTTCCGCCTCCTCGACCTGCGATCGGAGGCGCCGCGGCCGTGAAGCAGTCGAACGTGCGCGCGCGCATCCGCCAGCTCTGCTGCCTGGGCCTTCCCGGCGAGATGCTGGTGGGCTCGCTCCTCACGGCGCTGCGCGAGCTCGTGCCCAGCGAATCGGCGGCGTTCTTCTGGGTCGACGCCCGCGGGGAGATGCGCAACCTCTACGCCGAGCGCCTCCTGCCGGCCGAGCTGATGTCGCTCTACTTCGAGCGCTACTACGACGGCGAGCAGTCCTCCTTCCGCAAGGCCTTCCGGGAGCGCGCCGCCGCGCCCGACGGCGTCGTGGCGTCGAGCCCCGACGCGGCGCTGAAGAAGACCGGCTACTACAACGAGATCATGCGGCGCCTGGACGCGCACCACGTCCTCTACGGCGTGGTGCGCGAGCAGGGCGCGGCCCTCGGCCAGATCTCGCTCTACCGGCCGCAGGACGCGCCCGCGTTCGGGCCGCGCGAGAGGAGCGACCTCGCGAGCGTGATGCGCTACGTCTCGCACGGCATCGCGGTCGGCGAGACCGTGGATGGAAGCGGGCTGCAGCTGCGCGATTCCGACGACGAGGCGCTGCTGGTCGTGGACCGCCGCGGCCGGATCCGCCACGGCTCGGAGAAGGCGCGCCGCCTGCTGCTGCTCGCGTCCACCTCCGAGATCAACCCGGCCACGCTCAAGGCCGCGGTGAACGACCGCGCCGCGCAGGCGCTGCGCGCGCTCTGCGAGCGGCTCGAGGCGGTCGCGCGCGGCGAGGATTCATCGCCCCCCGCGATGACGCTCGACACGCGCTGGGGCCGGCACGTGCTGCGCGCCTACTGGCTGGACGACGATCGCGGCTCCTCCGAGGCGCTCGTCGGCATCCGCATCCAGCGCCAGGAGCCGATGATCCTGCGCTTCGTGGAGGCGATGGGGCGGCTTCCGCTCTCGCCGCAGCAGCGCGAGATCGCGCTCATGATCGCGCAGGGCCGCAGCAACCAGGAGATCGCCGAGGACCTCGGCGTCTCGGGCAACACGGTCGCCTACCACATCAAGCAGCTCTTCCTGAAGCTCGACGTGCACGACCGCGCCGGCGCGGTCGAGCGCATCGCCGCGGGCTCCGAGCTGGGCGGCTAGGCCGGCGGCGGGAACGCGACCGCCTCGGTGCGCGGAATGCGCGCCGGGTCCCAACGTCGCGCGGCTTCGTCGAGGATCGCGCGCGGCGACGCCCCTTCGGGGGGCGCCTGGCCGAGGAACGAGATTGCCGCGGCGATCCGCGTCGGCGCGCTTCGCTCGTCGAGCGCGGGCGCGAGGTTCTGCTTGGAGAGCTTCTCGCCGCGCGCATCGGTCGCGACGGGAAAGTGCAGGTAGCGCGGCGTGGGAAAGCCGAGCGCGCGCTGCAGCAGGATCTGCCGCGGCGTGGAGGCGAGGAGGTCGGCCCCGCGCACGACGTCCGTGATCCCGAGATCCGCGTCGTCCACGACGACCGCGAGCTGGTAGGCGAGCAGCCCGTCGCGGCGCTTGAGGACGAAGTCGCCCACGTCGCGCGCCACGTCCTGCACGATGCGGCCCTGCACGCGATCCACGAATTCGACGGCGCCCGGCGCGACGCGGAAGCGCTCCGCGCACGCGATTGCCTCGCCGATCGCGAGCGCGCGGCAGGTGCCGGGGTAGACCGCGCCCTCGACGCCGCGCAGCGCCGAGTCCGCGATCTCGCGGCGCGTGCAGCGGCAGCGGTAGACGAGACCCGCGCCGCGCAGCCGCTCCAGCGCTTCCTCGTAGCGGCCGCTGCGGTCGGACTGGCGCACCACCTCGCCATCCCATTCGAGGCCGCACGCCTCGAGCGTCCGAAGGATCGCGTCGGCCGCGCCCGGAACGCTCCTCGGCGTATCCACGTCCTCGATGCGCACGCTCCAGCGCCCGCCCGACGCGCGCGCATCGAGCCAGCTCGCGACCGCCGCGACGAGGGAGCCGAAGTGCAGCGGCCCGGTGGGCGAGGGAGCGAACCGGCCGTGGCGAGTCACGACAGGAGCGCGGCCGCGACGGACGGATCCTCGAGCCGCCCCAGCATCCAGCGCAGCGCGTTGCCCTCCGTGCCGGGGCGCCACGCGACGAGGAGCTCCACCGGCGCACGCTCGGCGGCGACCGGAAGGATGCGCAGCCGCCCCGCCGTCGCCTCGCGCTCGGCGATCCAGCGCGGCAGGAAGCCCACGCCGAGCCCCGCCGCGTGCGCCGCGGCCTTGGCCGCCATCGAGGGAACGGTGAGCGTGTCCTGTCCCGAGAGCAGGCCCAGCGTGCGCGGCGCGAGCTCGCGCGACGTATCGGCGATGCTCACCGCGCGATGCGCCCGGATCGCCTCCTCCGAGAGGGGCTGCGGCTCCGCGCAGATCGGATGCGTGGGCGCGGCGACGAAGACCATCGGCGCCTGTCCCAACCGCCGCGCCGAATAGCTGCGACCGGGGGGCGCGTCGCCGGGCGCGCCGATGGCGAGGTCCGCGCGCCCCGCGGCGAGCGCGTCCCACGTTCCTCCCAGGACCTCGTGCAGGATGCGCACGCGCGTGCCGGTGCGCTGCGCGTGCAGCTCCTCCACCAGCCCGAAGAGCTTCTCCGCGCCGATGATGGTGTCGAGCGCGATGCGCAGCTCCGCTTCCCAGCCGCTCGCGACCTGCCGCACCCGGCATTCGAGGTCCGCCGCGCCCCGAAGCAGCCGCCGCCCTTCCTCCAGGAGCGCGCGGCCCGCGTCGGTGAGCACCGCGCGTCGGCCGTTGCGGTCGAAGAGGGCGACGCCGAGGCTCTCCTCGAGCTGGCGGACGGAGTAAGTGATTGCTGACGGAACGCGATGGAGCTCCGCGGCGGCCGCGGCGAAGGATCCGCGGCGCTCGATCGCATCGACGACCTGCAGCGTTTCCAGGGATAGCTTCAAGATTCGAAATTCCTGAATGAAGTCGCCAGTTCTTTGCGCTTGAGCCGGCGAAACCTTCGGGACATCATACGCGGCGGCATTCAAAATCAATCACAACAAGGCCCGGCATGATCGAGATTCGACGGTCGAGCGAGCGCGGAATGGCGGACCACGGCTGGCTGCGCTCCTGCCACAGCTTCTCCTTCGCGGACTATCGCGACCCGCGGCACATGGGCTTCGGTCCGCTGCGCGTGATCAACGAGGATCGCGTGCAGCCGGGGCGCGGCTTCGGCGAGCACGGCCATCGCGACATGGAGATCGTGAGCTACGTCCTGGAGGGGGCGCTCGCGCATCGCGACTCGCTCGGCAACGGATCCGTGCTGCGCCCGGGCGACGTGCAGCGAATGACGGCCGGGACGGGAGTCACCCACAGCGAGTACAACGCCTCCGACCGCGAGCCGGTTCATTTCCTGCAGGTCTGGATCGAGCCGCGCTCGCGCGGCCTCGCGCCCGGCTACGAGGAGGCGCGCTTCGACGCGGCGAGCAAGCGCGCTCGCCTCGCGCTCATCGCCTCGGGCGATGGACGCGAGGGCTCGGTGACCCTCCATCAGGACGCCTCGATCCACGCCGCGCTGCTCGACGGCGACGACGCGGTCGAGCTCGCGCTCGCGCCCGATCGCCGCGCGTACGTGCACGTGGCGCGCGGCGCGGCGCATGTGAACGGCGAGCCGCTGCAGGCCGGCGACGCGCTCAAGATCTCCGGCGAGGAGCGGGTGTGGATCGATCGCGCGCGCTCGGCCGAAGTGCTGGTGTTCGATCTTCCCTGACGCATCCCACCGAAAGGAGCCTCGACATGAACCCGGGCCTCACCAACGCGCTCGCCCTCGCGGGCCGCATCCTCGTCGCGCTCATCTTCGTCATTTCCGGCTACGGCAAGATCGGCGGTTTCGACGGCGTCGCGGGCTACATCGGCTCGAAGGGCCTGCCCTTCCCGCAGGTGCTCGCGTCGCTCACCATCCTCCTCGAGCTGGGCGGCGGCCTGCTGCTGATGCTGGGCTACAAGACCCGCTGGGTGGCGCTGCTCTTCTTCCTCTGGCTCATCCCGACCACGCTCATCTTCCACGCGTTCTGGGGCCTCGAGCCGAAGGCGGCGCAGCAGATGCAGATCCATTTCATGAAGAACATGTCCATCATGGGCGCGATGCTGCTGCTCGTGGCGTACGGCCCGGGGGCGTACAGCATCGACAGGCGCTGACGGCGGGAACCGCCCGGGGAGGTCGAGGATGGCGATGGCGAAGGTGAAGATCCTGGTGTTCGCGGGCAGCGCGCGGCGCGACTCGCTCAACAAGAAGCTCGCGCGCATCGCCGCGCGCCACGCCGGGGAGGCGGGCGGCGAGGCGACCTTCATCGACCTGCAGGACTACCCGATGCCGATCTACCACGGCGACCTCGAGGCCGCCGAGGGCCTGCCTGCGCACGCGCGGCGGCTTCGCGAGACCTTCCTCGCGCACGACGGGCTCCTCATCGCCTCGCCGGAGAACAACTCGTCGGTCACCGCGCTCCTCAAGAACACCCTCGACTGGCTCTCGCGAAGCATCGGCGACGGCAAGGGCGTGAACAGCGGGCTCGCGCCCTACCGCGGCAAGCTCGCCGGCCTCCTCTCGGCCTCTCCCGGCCCGTTCGCGGGCGTGCGCGGGCTGCCGCACCTGCGCCAGATCCTCTCCTCGCTCGGCGTGACCGTGCTGGGCGCGCAGGTGAGCATCCCGCGCGCCGACCACGCGTTCACTGCGCAGGGCGCGCTCGCCGACGAGCACCAGGACGCGCTCGTCGCGAAGCTCGCGCGCGCGGTGGTCGAGACCGCGGGCAAGCTGCGCGAGGCGCCCGACCCGCCGCGCATCATGCAGGACCATTGAAACCGCCCGGCGCGTGCCCCATCTGGAGAGGGCATTGCCGCTTCCTATCGCGCGGATTGGAATATTTCATTGGCATGGCGGAACCGCGATCGGTCAAGCTGTCCAATTCGCAAACGCCTCGTGGAGGAATGAGATGCCCGTCGTCGAGCTCACCAAGGAAAACTTCGAGGAGGTCGTGACCTCCAACCCCACCGTGATCGTCGATTACTGGGCGCCGTGGTGCGGGCCGTGCCGCGGCTTCGCGCCGGTCTTCGAGAAGGTCGCCGAGGCGAATCCCGACGCCGTGTTCGCCAAGGTGAACACCGACGAGGAGCAGGAGATCGCGGCGCACTTCCAGATCCGCTCGATCCCCACGCTCATGGTGTTCCGCGAGCAGATCATCGTCTTCTCGCAGCCCGGCGCGCTGCCGCAGGGCGCCTTCGAGCAGATCGTGCAGAAGGCGAAGGCCCTCGACATGGACGACGTGCGCAAGCAGATCGCCGCGCAGGAAGCCCAGGAAGCGCAGCCGCAGACGCCGCCGCCCGCGGCCTGACCCCGTCCAGCCTGCTGGCGGGCGGCGCATGATGTTCCGCGCGAAGCTGGTGCCGGGCCGGCTCATCCGCCGCTACAAGCGCTTCCTCGCCGACGTGCAGCTCGCCGATTCCGTCGTCACCGCCGCCTGCCCCAACACGGGCTCGATGATGGGCTGCTGCGAGCCGGGAAGCCGCGTGTGGCTCTCCGAGAGCGACAGCGCGACGCGCAAGTACCGCCACACCTGGGAGCTCGTCGAGGTGGGGAAGGTGATGGTCGGCATCAACACGTCGCTGCCCAACGCGCTCGTCGCCGAGGCCATCGCCGAAGGCGCGATCCGGGAGCTCGGCGGCTATGCGAGCGTGCGGCGCGAGGTGGCGTTCGGCGAGGAGAGGAGCCGCATCGATCTCCTCCTCGAGCATCCCGGACGGGCGCCGTGCTACGTCGAGGTGAAGAACGTGACCGCGGCGGTGTCGGGGCGCGTGGCGCTCTTCCCCGACGCGGTGAGCGAGCGCGCGGCGAAGCACCTGCGCGAGCTGATGCGGCTGAAAGCCGCCGGGCTGCGCCCGGTGCAGCTCTACTGCGTGCAACGCGGCGACGTGGACGAGGTGCGCCCCGCGGATGCGATCGACGTGGAGTACGGGCGCACGCTGCGCGAGGCCATCGCCGCGGGCGTCGAGGTGCTCGCCTATCGTGCCGGCGTCACGCCTCGCGAGATCCGGCTCGAGGAACGGATCCCGGTTGTGTGCCCATGACGGCGTCCCCGAACGAAGGCGATGGTTCCCGGGGTCTTGCGCCGAGTGCAGCCGAAGCTCAATCCTCCTCGCCGCCGGCCTTGAGCTTCGGCACGCCCTTGGGCGCCTTCGCGCCCGAGAGCAGCACGATCATCGGCGTGCCGTCCTCCTTCCACGACCGCACCGCGTCGCGCAGGATCTCCACCAGCGTCTCGAACTGCTCGGGCTGCGCGGCGAGGAACGCATCGATGTGGTCGAAGTAGAGGACGTATCCCCCGGCATCGACCCACTCGAGGTCGGTGAGGCACTCCTCGAGCGCGTCCCAGTTGTGGCCGAAGTGCTCCGGGAAGCGCAGCACCGTCGCGACGTGGTTGAGGAGCTGCTCCTTGCGCGCGATGTTGCGCCCCTCCACGTGGAAGAACGCGAATCCCGCGCGCTTCGCCGCCGCTTGCACGGCCTTCGGGTCGGCGCGGGTCGGCAGGAACCACACGCCTCCGTGGTCCTCCTCGATGAGCGATGCGAGCGCGGCGAGCGTCATGGCGACTCCACGATGCGGCGGAACCGGTTGTAGTGGTCCTCGGTGTAGTAGAGATCGCCCGCGTGTCCCCGGATGATGCGCCGCGCGCCCCGCGTGCGCACGTGCGGCGTCTTCACGGTGTACTCGCGGTAGTAGCCGCGGCGGCGCTTGGGCAGCGCGCCCTCGCGATTGCCGAACACGGCGCCGTCCTTGGCGTAGGGAAAGGGACCGCCCTTGCGGATGAGGGCGAGCGTCGCGCGCGCTTCCGGCGGCAGGTCCGCCTCGGCGATGTCGCCCACGAGCGCGGGCTTCGCCGGCGCCTCGCGCGCGGCCGCGCCCGGCGCGAGGAACGCGAGGGCGAGGCCGAGGAACGCGGCGACGGCGCGCGCGATCACGGGCGCGGGCCCGCGGCGGCCTTCGCCGCGACCTTCGCGGCGAAGCGCTCGGCGAGGATCACGTGGCGCTCGTGCCGTCCCGCACCGATCGGATCGACGCCGTCGTGGGCGGAGACGGCGAAAGCGAGCTTGCGGCCCTCCACGGATTCCAGCCGCGCGTGCACCTCGACGGTGAGACCCGGGGGCGTCGCGGCGGTGTGGGAGAGGTCGATGTGGGTGCCCAGCGTCTGCTCGCGCGGCCAGTCGAGGTGCGGCTTGATGAGCTCGATGCAGGCCCATTCGCAAAGCGCGACGAGGTACCCGGTCGCGAACACGGCGGGCATCATCTGGAAGTCCGGCGCCTCCTCGTAGAGGCGCGGCACCGTCTTTTCGGCCGGCACGCGGTAGCGGTAGCGCCCCTCGAGCCCCGGCCGCAGCGTCTCCTTCAAGGGCTCACTCCTTGGGACGATAGGGGCAGTCGGCCTTGATGCAGTCGGCGTACAGGTACAGCTGGTGGTCGTGGATCGCGAAGCCGCGCTCGCGCGCGACCTTCGCCTGGCGCTTCTCGATCTCCGGATCGTAGAACTCCTCGACGCGCCCGCACTGCAGGCACACGAGATGGTCGTGATGCCCGCCTTCGTTGAGCTCGTAGACCGCCTTGCCGCTCTCGAAGTGGTGGCGCACCAGCAGCCCGGCCTGCTCGAACTGCGTGAGGACGCGGTAGACCGTGGCCAGCCCGATGTCGGAATGCTCCTCGAGGAGCTTGCGGTAGACGTCCTCGGCCGTGAGGTGGCGGTTGGGGCTGTGCTGGAAGAGGTCGAGCACCTTCAGCCGCGGCCCCGTGACCTTGAGGCCGGTGCCCTTCAGCTCGCGCGGATCGGTCATGGCTCGTGCATTCCCATGGTCCGG
>DASUXK010000015.1:0-2694 GCA_036377935.1 Usitatibacter sp. | reverse complement strand
GCGCATGGGAGGAGGAGACATGGCCGCGACCGACGGCGCACGCGAGGAGCTGGCCCCCACGGGGCGCCTGCGCGCGGGAATGAACCTGGGCAACGCGCTCTTCACCTCGAAGGACGCGACGAGCGGCGAGCTGCGCGGCGTGAGCGTCGATTTGATGCGCGAGCTCGCCTCGCGCCTCCGCGTGCCGCTCGAGCTCGTGATGTTTCCCACGCCGGGCGAAGTGGCCGACGTGGCGGGCCAGGGCGCATGGGACGTCGCGATCCTCGCCATCGAGGAGGCGCGCGCGCAGAAGATCGCGTTCTCCCCGGCGATGACCGAGATCGAGGCGACCTACGTCGTGCACGAGGATTCGCCGCTGCGCTCCGCCGCGGAGGTCGATCGCGCGGGCGTGCGCATCGTGGCGCCCGCGAAGGCCGGCTACGAGCTCTACCTCACGCGCACCCTGCGCAACGCAACCCTCACCCGCACGAATGGCGCGCAGGCGGCGATGGAAGCCTTCAACCGCCGCGAGGCCGACGCCTTGCCCGGGTTGAAGCCCGTGCTCACGTCATCGCTCGGCAAGCTCCCCGGCGCGCGGCTCGTCGAGGGGCGCTTCACGGCGGTGAACCACGGCATCGGCACGCCGCGCGAGCGCCGTGCGGCGGCCGAATACCTGCGCGCGTTCGTCGAGGACATCAACGCCTCGGGTTTCGTCGCGCGCTCGATCGAACGCAATGGCGTGAAGGGGCTTTCCGCCATCGCGAAGTGAATCACGCCATCAGGTCGGCGTAGAGCGGGGAGGTGAGGTAGCGCTCGCCGTACGAGGGCAGGACGGCGACGATCATCTTGCCCGCGTTCTCGGGACGCGAGCCCACCTGCAGCGCCGCCCAGATCGCGGCGCCCGAGGAGATGCCGCAGAAAAGCCCTTCCTCCTTCGCCAGGCGCCGCGCGGTGTCGAGCGCCGCCTCGTTCGGCACGCGCACGATCTCGTCGTAGATCTTCCGATTGAGCACGTCGGGAATGAATCCCGCGCCGAGTCCCTGGATCACGTGCGGGCCCTTGGGCGAGCCGGAAAGCACCGCGGACGCGTCGGGTTCCACCGCCACGGCGCGAAAGGACGGCTTCCTCGCCTTGATCGCCTCGCCCACGCCGGTGACGGTGCCACCCGTGCCCACGCCGGAGATGAGGATGTCCACCTGGCCGTCGGTGTCGCGCCAGATCTCCTCGGCCGTGGTCTTGCGATGCACATCGGGGTTGGCGGGATTCGCGAACTGGTCGGGCATGTAGTACTTCCTGGGATCGGAGGCGACGAGCTCCTGCGCGCGCTGCACCGCGCCGAGCGCGCCCTCGGCGGCGGGCGTGAGCACGAGCTCCGCGCCGAACGCGCGGATCACCGCGCGCCGCTCCTTGCTCGCGCTCTCGGGCATGAACATCGTGCACTTGTAGCCCTTCACCGCGCACACCCAGGCGAGCGCGATGCCGGTGTTGCCGCTCGTGGGCTCGACGATGACGGTGCCCGGGTGGATCTGGCCCGCCTTTTCCGCCGCTTCGATCATGGCCACGCCGATGCGGTCCTTCACGCTCGCGCCGGGGTTGTAGAACTCGAGCTTCGCGACGATCCGCGCCTTGCAGCCGGCGGCGACGCGGTTGATGCGCACGAGGGGGGTGTTGCCGACGAGGTCGATCATGGAACCGGCGATCTTCATGGCGAGTCTCCGCGAGTTGGAAAACCGCCAAGCTTAAACCCTCCCGCTGCCGGGGCGTTCCGGGCGCCTGCGGCGGGATATCCACAATTCGCCCGCGGGGGCGATTTCGGCGGCGTTCGCCACTACACTGGCGCGATGGCCCTCAAGACCACCACCGGCAAGCATGGCGGCCCCGCCAAGGGCCGGGGTGCCACCATCAACCTCGAGGGCCGCTTCGAGTCGTGGTCGCGCGATGCCGAGGAGGATGGCTGGTTCCAGGAGCCGGAGGAGGGCCTCGCGCGCGAGAAGACGCTCGTCGCCATCGAGCGCGCGAAGAGCATCATCTCGCGCAACGAGTCGCCCGATGTCGGCTTCTCGCAATCGATCAATCCGTATCGCGGATGCGAGCATGCGTGTGGCTATTGCTACGCCCGCCCGAGCCACGCATACCTCGGGCTATCCCCCGGCCTCGATTTCGAGACGCGCCTTTTCGCGAAGACCAACGCGGCGGAGCTCCTGCGCGAAGAGCTCTCCAGGCCCAGCTACAAGTGCACGCCCATCGCGATCGGCGTGAACACGGACGCCTACCAGCCCATCGAGCGCGAGTACAAGGTCACGCGGTCGATCCTGGAAGTCGTGCACGAGACGAAGCAGCCGGTGCACCTCATCACCAAGTCGGCGCTCGTGGAGCGCGACATCGATCTCCTGGCGCCCATGGCCGCGGAGCGGCTGGTAACCGTCACGCTCTCCGTCACGACGCTCGACAACGAGATCTCGCGCCGGATGGAGCCGCGGGCGAGCGCGCCGGCAAGGCGGCTCAAGGCCATCGAGCGCCTTTCCGCGGCGGGCATTCCCACCACCGTGAACGTCGCGCCCGTCGTGCCCTTCCTCACCGATTCGGAGATGGAAGCGATCCTCGAGGCGGCGGCGAAGGCGGGGGCGAGGGGCGCGGGCTACCAGTTGATGCGCCTGCCCTGGGAAGTGAAGGAGGTCTTCAAGGCCTGGCTCGAGGCGAACTTCCCGCTCAAGG
>DASUXK010000014.1:0-2686 GCA_036377935.1 Usitatibacter sp. | reverse complement strand
AACGGGCAGGCGAGCGCGATCCTCTTTGCCCGCGAGGGCGCCAAGGTGCTCTGCGCCGATGCGATAGAGGACCGCGCGCGGGCCACCGTCGACATGATCCGCACGGAAGGCGGTAACGCGTGCGCCTTCCGCGCCGATGTCTCCAGGGCCGCCGATTGCAGGGCGATGGTCGAGGCGGCCGTGGAGCGTTACGGCCGGCTGGACATTCTGGATAACAACGTCGGCATCTCCGTCCGCGCCGACGTCCTCGAGGTCACCGAGGAGCAATGGGACAAGGTGATGGCGGTGAACGTGAAGAGCATCGTGCTTACCGCGAAGCACGCCATCCCGCATATGAAGCGCTCGGGCGGCGGCTCGATCATCAACATCTCGTCGGTCGCCGGCCTGCGCGCGAACCAGAGCACGCCGTACACGACCTCGAAGGCGGCCATCGTCGGCCTGACGCGCTCCATGGCCGGCGACCATGGCCGCGACGGTATCCGCGTGAACTGCATCCTGCCGGGGCTGATCTATGGCCCGATGACGGCGCCGCGCATGGACGAGGCGATCCGGCAGAAGCGGCGAGAAGCCGGCGCGCTCGGGACGGAAGGCACGGGCTGGGACGTCGCGTGGGCCGCGGTATTCCTGGCGAGCGACGAATCGCGCTGGATCACTGGCGTCGCGCTGCCGGTGGATGCCGGCTTCCTGGTGATGAGCCCGACGACCAGCGTGCGGCTCGCGCAGCAGAAGTTTTAGGTGACTACCTCTTTACCACTATGGCCCGGTAGTCGTTGACGTTGGTCCGCGTCGGACCCGTCACCACCAGATCGCCCAGCGCGGAGAAGAAGCCGTAGCTGTCGTGCCGGGCGAGCATGCCTTTCGCATCGCGTCCGCGCTTCATGCTGTCCGGCGTGAGAATGGCGCCGGCGTTGTCCTCGGAGCCGTCGATGCCGTCGGTGTCGCACGCGATGGCCCACGCGCCGCCCGTCTCGATGCCGAGCGAAAGCAGGAACTCCGCGCAGCGCCCGCCGCGGCCCCCTTCGCCGGCGATGGTCACCGTGCACTCGCCGCCGGAGATCAATGCAACCGGCGGCTTCCACGGCTTGCGATGCACGCGGATCTCGTGCACGAGCGCGGCCATGACCTTGGCGACTTCGGCCGCCTCGCCCGTCACCGTGTCGCCGAGGATCACCGGGGTCACGCCCTCCCGCTGGAAAACCGCGGCTGCCGCTTCGAGCGAGCGATGGGCTGTTGCGATGACGAGGTTCTGCGCATTCTTGAAAACGGCATCGCCCGGCTTCGGTGTCTCGTCGCGCGCGTGCCCGAGCCTTGCCCTTACCGAGTCGGGCGGCGCGACGCGATAGCGCTGCAGGATCTCGCGGGCATCCGCGTAGGTCGTGGGATCGGGCGCACATGGGCCGGAGGCGATGTGCGTCGGATCGTCGCCCGTCACGTCGGAGATGATGAGCGCAACGACCGGCGCGCGAGACGCGGCTGCGAGGCGTCCGCCATGGATCGCGGACAGGTGCTTGCGCACCGTGTTCATCTCCTGGATGGCCGCCCCGCTTTTCAGCAGCTGCGAGGTGACCGCCTTGAGGTCCGCCATCGGCACGTCCGCGGCGGGCAGCGAAAGGAGGCTCGAGCCGCCGCCGGAAAGGAGCGCGAGCAGGAGGTCGTCCGGGCCGAGCGCTTTCACCTTGCCGAGGATTTCGCGCGCCGCCTTTTCACCGGCCTCGTCCGGCACCGGATGGCCGGCCTCCACGATGCGGATGCGCTTCGTGGGTAGGCCGTGCCCATAGCGCGTGATGGCGATGCCCTCGAGCGGGCCCTGCCAGTGCGCTTCGACGGCGGCGGCCATCGAGGCGGCCGCCTTGCCGGCGGCGGCGACGAACGTCTTGCCCTTCGGCGGCGCCGGCAGGTGAGCACCGACGATCAGCTGCGGATCGGCCGCGGCGACGGCGGCGCGGAAGCTCGCCTCGAGGAGCGAGCGCATCTCAGGCGGGCTCGAAGGTTTCCTTGCGCGCGTCCGGCCCGAGGTTGAAGTAGCGCGGGTAGGTCTCGGCGAAGACGCGGCGGATCTCGTCGGCCGGCACGTCGGCGTACGTGCCGCGGAAGTGCAGGTACTCCATGTGCCGCCGGTTGTCCGCGTCGAACGGATGGAAGATCGAGTCCTCGCGCCCGTCGAACTCGAGCGGCGTCACGCGGAAGCGCGTGCACATGGCGAGGTTGAAGGCCGGCGTGGCCTTGACCCACTTCCCGTCGAGGAAGAGGTCGGTGTAGCCGTGGAACACGAACAGGTCAGTGCCCATCTTGGCGGTGAGCGCCGGCGTGGTGAGATGGTTCTTCACGTCCGCGTAGCCGACGCGCGCCGGGATGCCGGCCACGCGTGCGCAGGCCGCGAGGAGGGCGGCCTTCGGCACGCACCAGCCTTCGTTGCGCTCGAGGCACGCGGAGCCGCGATAGGCGTCGTCGAGCGTGAAGTTCTGGAACGGGTTGTAGCGCACGGCGTCGCGCACGGCGTAGTAGAGCGCCACGGCTTTCTCGCGGTCGTTGGCGCCTATGGCGTGCTGGCGCGCGAATTCGACCACTTTCGGATGATCGCTGTCGACAAAGCGGGCCGGCTCGAGGAATTCCTTCATTTGTCCAGTTTCATCAGTTTCCGCGCGCCCTGGTAGAGCTCGCCCTGCTCGGAGGCCATCGCGTCCAT
>DASUXK010000013.1:0-9850 GCA_036377935.1 Usitatibacter sp. | reverse complement strand
AGTGACTACCTCATTCCAGAATTCCTGGCGACCATAGCGCGTTGGCCCCACCCCTTCCCATCCCGAACAGGACCGTGAAACGACGTCGCGCCGATGATATTGCGGATTGCCCGTGAGAAAGTAGGTCATCGCCAGGGCCCTTTTAGACAAACGCCCGACCAGCACCCCTGGTCGGGCGTTTGCATTTGCGGACCGCGCCGGCTCCCGGGCGAGAAGATCCTCTCGATCGGCTCATGCTTTGCACATCCCTTTCCACGCCGCGCGATAATCCTTGGCGAACATCATGGCCGCCCGCGATCGAATGCCGTTTCCCCTCCCGCTCGCAGGACTGCTGGCATGCGCAGTCCTCGCGTGCGCGGCGCCCGCCTTCGCGCGAGCCGCGCAGCCGCAGCCCTTGCCGCACGCGAACTCCGCAGGAGCGACGGGCGCTCCCCGGGTGATGCCGACGGCCCGCGAGGGCCTCGCGGTCGTTTCGCGCCGGGATCTCGCTCCGGGGCTGCACGAGCTCGTGTTCGCGGACGGCTCCGTCTATCGCGGCACCCTTCGCGGCCGCACGTTCCAGGGGCATGGCGAGCTGGTCACCGCGCGCTTCCGTTACGACGGCGATTTCCAGGACGGGCTGCGCGAGGGACGGGGCACCTACACCTGGCCGAACGGAGACCGCTACGAGGGCCGCTTCGCCGCGGACCGCCCGGATGGAAGCGGCGCCTTCGACTTCGCGAACGGGGATCGCTACGAAGGTGACGTGCGTGCCGGCGTGATCGAGGGACGCGGCGTCTACCTGAGCCGCAACGGCGACCGCTACGAAGGCCCGTTCCGCGCCGGAGCGCCCGACGGCCTCGGCACCTACGTCTTCGCGAACGGCGACCGGTACGACGGCCAGGTCGTCGAAGGCCGCATGCAGGGGGAAGGCCGCTACCGCACCCGTGCGGGCGACGTCATCGAGGCGCGCTTCGCCGACGGGCAGGCGACGGGCATCGGCCGCATCGAGCTCGCCAACGGCGATCGCTACACCGGCGAGATCGCGAACGCGGCCCCCGCGGGCCAGGGCCGCTACGTGTACGCCTCGGGCGTGGTCTACGAAGGCGAGTTCCGCAACGGCCTGCCGAAGGGCGAGGGAACGCTGATGTTCCCGGACGGCTCCCGCTTCGAGGGGCGATTCGACGGGAAGCTCGCGGGCGCCGAAGGAGAGGTCGTGAAGCCCGACGGCACGCGCGCCCCGGCGCGCATCGTCGACGGCAAGCCCCAGCCCTTGGGCCACGGCCCATCGGGTATAATCCAGCGTCCGAATACGGAGGCTTCACATGGCTGAACGCAAACGAGTCCGTCGCAACACGCTCGAGCGTCGGTGCCTGCCGAAGGCGTACAAGCGCCTCTTCCATG
The DNA here is from genome assembly GCA_036377935.1 of Usitatibacter sp. Lineage (GTDB taxonomy): Bacteria > Pseudomonadota > Gammaproteobacteria > Burkholderiales > Usitatibacteraceae > Usitatibacter. The sequence goes on along the minus strand of DASUXK010000013.1, from coordinate 8,467 downwards.
GCGCGCCGAAGAGCGTGTTCAAGATGCTCGAGTCGATCAAGAAGAACTGATCGGCTTCGTCGAAAGCGAGACGGCCGCCCCCGGGCGGCCGTCGCGTTTTGGGGACCGGAAAGGCGGTTACGCCAGCGCCCGGCCCACCACCTCGGCCACGTTCGCCGACAGCCCCTGCGTCGAGCGGACCGACTCCAGCGCCGCGCGGGCGTGCGCCTGGCGGCCCGCATCGTACTTGCGCCAACGGTCGAACGCGCGCGCGAGCCGCGAGGCGACCTGCGGATTCAGCCGGTCGAGCGCGACCACCTGCTCCGCGATCCAGCGGTATCCGCTGCCGTCGGCGGCGTGGAAGTGCAGCGGATTGTCCATCGCGAACGAGTGCAGCAGCGCGCGCGCCCGGTTCGGGTTGCGCACGTCGAACGCCGGGTGCGAGGCGAGGGCCTTCACGCGATCGAGCGTTCCGGGCAGCCATGAAGTCGCCTGCACGCGGAACCACTTGTCGATCACGAGCGCCTCGTCCTTCCACTTGTCGTGGAACATCGAGAGCGCGCGCTCCCGCTCGGGCCCCTCGCTGTTCGCGAGGCAGGCGAGCGCGGCCATCGCGTCGGTCATGTTCTGCGCGCGGCGCAACTCGAGGAAGGCGAGCGCGCGCGAGGTCGCGTCGTCGATCAGCGCGACGTAGCCGAGCGCGGCGTTGCGCAGCGCGCGCCGGCCGGCCGAGGCGGCATCGGGCGAGTAGGGCCCGGTCACGGTGAAATGCCGGAAGGCGCCCTCGAAGCGCGTGCGGAAGCGCAGCGCCGCCTCCCGCATGAGATGCATGCGCGCGGCATGGATCGCATCGGGATCCGCGACGTCCATGCACTCGGCGAGATACCCCTCCGAAGGCGGCTGCAGGCCCTCGGCGGCGAACGCCGGATCCTTCGCCCCGTCGGAGAGGAGGCGGCCCATCGCGTCGAGGAAGGCCGCGGGCACTTCCATCGGTTGGCCGGCCCGGATGCGCTCGATGCCGGCGAGGAGGATGCGCGTCGCCAGCGCCTGCCCGGCCTCCCAGCGGTTGAAGGCGTCCGAATCGTGCGCCATGAGGTGCAGCAGCGCCTCGTCGGAATAGGCGTAGCGGACATGGACCGGTGCCGAGAATCCCCGCAGCAGCGAGGGGACCGGCGGCGCGGCCACGTCCGTGAAGACGAAGCGGTGCTTCGCCTCGGTCACGCGCAGCACGAGCGTCGCGGCTCCCTGCGCATCGGGCGTCGCGCTTTCGCCGCTTTCGAGCCGCAGCGCCATGTCGCGGCCGTCCGGGTCGACGAGGCCCAACGCGAACGGGATCACGAACGGCAGCTTGCGAGGCTGCGATGGCGTGGGCGGGCAAGACTGCGCCACATGGAGCTCGAACGTCCTGCGCGCGGCATCGTACGTCCCGCGGCACTCGACCACGGGTGTGCCGGCCTGCGAGTACCAGCGCTCGAACTGGCCGAGGTCGGCGCCGTTCGCGTCGGCCATGGCGGCACGGAAATCGTCGCAGGTGACCGCCTGCCCGTCGTGGCGCCGGAAATAGAGGTCCATCCCGCGGCGAAATCCTTCGCGCCCGAGGAGCGTCGCGTACATGCGCACGACCTCGGCCCCCTTGTCGTACACGGTGGACGTATAGAAGTTGTTCACCTCGACGTACGACTCGGGGCGCACCGGATGCGCCATGGGGCCGGCATCCTCGGGGAATTGCCGGTTGCGCAGGTCGCGCACCTCCTGGATGCGCACGACGGAGCGCGAGTACTCGTCCGCGCTGTACTCCTGGTCGCGATAGACGGTGAGGCCCTCCTTGAGCGAGAGCTGGAACCAGTCGCGGCAGGTGACGCGATCGCCCGTCCAGTTGTGGAAGTACTCGTGGGCGATCACCTTGTCCACGCCGAAGTAGTCCGCGTCGGTCGCCGTATCGGCGCGCGCGAGGATGTACTTGGTGTTGAAGATGTTCAGGCCCTTGTTCTCCATCGCCCCGGCATTGAAGTCGGGCACGGCGACGATCATGAAGCGCTCGAGGTCGAGCTCGAGGCCGAAGCGCTCCTCGTCCCAGCGCATGCATTTCTTGAGCGCCTGCATCGCGAAGCCCGCCTGGTCGAGCTTGCCGCGCTCGACGTAGATCTGCAGGAGCACGTTGCGCCCCGAGCGCGTGGCGAAGCGGTCCTCGAGCAGGTCGAGGTCGGCGGCGACCATCGCGAAGAGATAGCAGGGCTTGGCGAACGGGTCCTCCCAGCGCGCCCAGTGGCGGCCCGCGGCGGCGTCGTCCATGAACCACCGCGGCGGGCAGCCTTCCCCGTGACCGACCAGGTTGCCGTTGGAGAGCAGGCGCGGGAAGCGCGCGCGATCGCCGCAGATCGTGACCTCGTAGCGCGACATCACGTCGGGGCGATCGATGAAGTACGTGATGCGCCGGAAGCCTTCGGCCTCGCATTGGGTGACGAGGCCGCTCGCCGTCGCGTAGAGGCCCTCGAGCCGCGTGTTCTTCCACGGATCGAAGCGCACGACGGTCTCGAGGGTGAAGGCGTCGGGCACCCGCGCGATCACCAGGCGCGAGGGCTCGACGCGGTACTCGGACGCGGCGAGCGCCCGCCCGTCGATGGCGGCCGAGAGAAGCTCGAGGTCCTCGCCTTCGAGCTCGAGCGGCGCATCGGGCGTTCCGTGCGCCGCGTTGCGGGCGATGTGCAGGGTCGAGCGCACCGCCACCGCCCCGGGCCGGACGTCGACGTCGAGCGCAATCCGTGAGATCAGGAACGGAGGCGGGGTGTAGTCGCGAAGGTTGATCGCTTGCGGCGCGGCATCACGCATCGGAAGAGCCGGGACGCGCGCTCGTGGCGCGCATCCCGCGACGATGGAAGGATGTCGGGATTCTACCGCAGGGCCCCGGGGGGCCCGGGACCCGCGGCGGCGTCAGGCGGCCTTGCGGCGGAAGAGCGCGGGGATCGCCTGCGCGGGCTTGCGCGACGCGGGCCGCTCGGGCGCCTCGACGGCGGCCGCCGCCTGGGGCGACGGCTCGTAGGGCGTGCTGAAGTCCATTCCGCCGGTATTGCCGGACATCGCCGGCGCGGCCTGCGGCGAGTAGCGCGGGGCGCGCTCCTCGTCGCGGCGCGTGCGCTGGCGACCGCCGCGCGAGCGCGGCTGCGGCTCCTTGCGTCCCCCGCCGTTCTCGCTGCGCGCCTGCGGCTCCTTGCGTCCTCCGCCGCCCTCGCTGCGTGCCTGGGGCTTCCCGCGCGGCTCGGCGCGGCGTCCCTTCTCCGCGGCCGGGACTTCCTCGCGGCGCGGCGCGCCGGCGAAGCCGTCGGCCTCGCGCACCTCGATGCGGCGATTGATGAGCTTCTCGATCGCGGAGAGCAGCGGGCGATCCTCGGAGCACACCAGCGAGACGGCCTCGCCGCTCGCGCCCGCCCGGCCGGTGCGGCCGATGCGGTGCACGTAATCCTCGGGGACATGGGGCAGGTCGAAATTCACCACGTGCGGCAGCTCCTCGATGTCGAGGCCGCGCGCGGCGATGTCCGTGGCGACCAGCACCTTCACCTGGCCCGCCTTGAAGTCGTCGAGCGCGCGGATGCGCGCGTTCTGGCTCTTGTTGCCGTGGATCGCGTCGGCGCCGATGCCGTCGCGCTGCAGTTGCGTCGCGAGCCGGTTGGCGCCGTGCTTGGTCTTCGTGAAGACGAGCACCTGGCTCCAGCCATTGCGCTTCACGAGCTGCGCGAGGAGCTCGCGCTTGCGCGTGGCGTCCACGTGGTACACGTACTGCGTGACGAGCTCGGCCGGCGTGTTGCGGCGCGCGACTTCCACCGTGGCCGGGTCGTCGAGGAACTGCGCCGAGAGCCTGCGGATCTCGTCCGAGAACGTCGCCGAGAAGAGCAGCGTCTGGCGCATGGGCGCCTTCGGCAGCAGCGCGATGATGCGCTTGATGTCCGGGATGAAGCCCATGTCGAGCATGCGGTCGGCCTCGTCGAGGACGAGGATCTGCACCTTGCCGAGGTTCACCGCGCGCTGGCCCACGAGGTCGAGCAGGCGGCCGGGGGTGGCGACCAGGATCTCCACGCCCTTGCGGAGCTCCTCGATCTGCGGATTGATGTTCACGCCGCCGTAGACCACGAAGGCGCGCAGCGGCACGTGCTTGCCGTATTCCTTCACGCTTTCGTGCACCTGGATCGCGAGCTCGCGGGTGGGCGTGAGGATGAGGCAGCGCACCGGATGCAGCGCCGGCGAGAAGCTCTTCGTCGCCATGGGGGCGAGGCGCTGCAGGAGGGGGAGCGTGAACCCGGCGGTCTTGCCGGTGCCGGTCTGGGCGGCGCCGAGGAGGTCGCGGCCGGAGAGGACGACGGGGATGGCTTGCGCCTGGATGGGGGTGGGTTGCGTGTAGCCTTGCTCCGCGACGGCGCGAAGCAGCTCGGGGATCAGCCCGAGGCCTTCGAAGGACGTACTGATGGCGTTCTCCTGAACGGGAATCGGCCCGCGAAGGACTCGCCTTCGACACCGGTTCAGGCTGATGGATTTTCTTCAGTGGATTCGGGATCGGGCTTTCGGGCCCGTGCGACAAGGAAACGTCGCGCCGCGAATGGGTGGAAGGCGTTAACCGGATGAGACGCCCTGAGCACCTGAAACGGGATTATACCGGGAAAGCGTCCCGAATCCCATTGACGGGTCGGGGTTTATTGCGAATGTCATGCGGGGGTAATATTCGCCGTTCGCAAGCCCGCACGCGCCAAAACACCCCCTGAGGAGGCCCCCAATGCGCCGCATGACCCTGCTCGCTTCGCTCGCCGTTTGCTTCGCCGGTGCCGCCCTGGCGGCGGAACCCATCAAGGTCGGCATCAGCATCGCGCAGTCGCCGCCCGGCTCCGTGGTGCAGGGCACCCAGGTGAAGGACGGCCTCGAGATCGTGAAGGACATGGTGAACGCCAAGGGCGGCGTGCTCGGGCGCCAGATCGAGCTGGTCTACGAGGACAACCAGGGCATTCCCGAGAAGGGCCGCGCCGCGACCGAGAAGCTCATCACCAAGGACCACGTGGTGGCGATCACGGGCGGCCACCAGAGCTCCGTGTGCCTCGCCGAGATCGAGGTCGCGCACCGCTACGGCACGCCGTACATCAACACGAACTGCTGGTCCGACGACGTGCGCATCAAGCACTACCCCGAGGTGTTCAACCCCGGCAACTACAACACGCGCGTGTCCATGGCGATGGCCGAGACCATCGCCGCGATGAAGCTGAAGAACGTGGTCGCGTTCGCCGAGAACACCGACTACGGCATCGGGCAGGCCAGACTCCTCGCGAAGTTCATCAAGGAAAAGGCGCCCGGGACGAAGTTCAAGTACGAGACGCTGGACCGCGCGAGCAAGGATTTCACGCCCGCGGTGCTCGCGCTGCGCGCCAACCCGCCGGACATGGTGATCAACATCATGCTGCCGCCGGCCGCCTACATCCTCATGAACCAGCTCTACGAGCAGGGCGTGGCGCCGAGCGCGAAGACGTGGAGCTACGACGGCGCGGGCCTCGCGGACTACCCGGACTTCTGGCAGAACGTGAAGGAAGCGGGCAAGGGAATGATCTGCTTCGCGCTCTACCACCCGAAGATGGACATCCCGCCGCTCGGCAGGCAGGTGGCCGAGGAGTACACGAAGCGCACGAAGTCGGAGCCGAACCGGCTGATCTTCCAGGCGGCCGATTCGCTGCTGCTCATCGTGGACGCCATCAAGCAGGCGAAGAGCACCGATCCGAAGGCGATCGAGAAGGCGCTGCGCACGATGAAGTTCTCGGGTACGCGCGGCACCTTCAAGTTCAGCGAGAAGCCCGGCTACACGTACCAGCAATGGGTGGAGATCCCGTACGTGAACTACCAGCTCACCGCCGTGAACCAGCCGGTGTCCGAGTCCAACCTGATCCAGGGGCCGGGCCAGCCGCTGGACGTGAACAAGCTGCAGAAGCCGAAGTAACTTGGCCGGCCTGAAGGAAACGCTGGTCGGCTACGCCGGCTGGCTGGAGTACGGCCACGCCGAGCGGGCGGGGGCGTGGCTCGCCCGCCTCGAGGTGAACCGGCCGGAGCTCGAGGCGTTCCGCGCGGCGCCCTCGCCCGAGCTGCAGCCGTACGCGCCGCGCGCGGCCTCGGTCGCGGCGCCGAAGGGCACGCGCGCGCGCGCGGCGTGTGCCATGCCCGCCGATGCGGCCGCCGCGCTGGAGCGCGCGCGAGCGCGCAACGACGAGCTGCGCGCCTTCACCTGGCTCGCCGAGCGGCCCCCGCGCGCGCAAGAGGGCTTCCTCGCGGGCGTGCCCATCGCGGTGAAGGACCTGATGCGCGTGGCCGGTGCGCCGCTCACCGGCGGCAGCCGCGCATTCGAGCCGGCGGTCGCGAGCGCCGATGCCGAGGTGGTCGCGCGGTTGAAGCGCGCGGGCGCGGTCGCGATCGGGCTCACCAACCTCCACGAGGTCGCCTACGGCATCACGAGCGACAACCCGCATTTCGGGCGCGTCGTGAATCCCGCGGCGGCCGGCCGGATTCCCGGAGGATCGAGCGGCGGGACGGCCGCGGCCATCGCCGCGGGCATCGTGCGCGCGGGCGTCGGCACCGATACCGCGGGCTCCGTGCGCATCCCTTCCGCGTGCTGCGGCATCGCGGGATTCAAGCCCAGCTACGACGCCGTGCCGCGCGAAGGCGTGATCGACCTCGCGCCGACGCTCGACCACGTGGGACCCATGGGCCGCGACGTCGAGGATTGCGCGGCGCTCTTCGCGGCGATGCTCGGCCTGCCCGCGGTGCCGGAATGGCAGGCGGCGGACATGCGCGGGCGCACGGTGGGCCGGCTTCGCGGCTACTTCGAGGAGCCGCTCGACGCCGAGGTGCGCGCGGCGCTGGAGGCGGCGGCGCAGGCGCTCTCGCGCGACGGCGGGCGCCTGGCCGACCGCTCGATTCCGGGCGTGGAGCTCGCGGCCGCGATCCAGCTCCACACCATCGCGCCGGAAGCGACCGCCGTCCACCTCGAGCGGCTGAAGGCGCACGGCGAGCGCTTCGGCGAGGATGTGCGCGTGCGCCTCGAGGCGGGCCTCTTCTTCCCGGGCGCGTGGTACGTGAAGGCGCAGCGGATGCGCGCGGCGCTCGTCCGCGAGACCGAGCAGGCGTTCGGGGATGCGGATTTCCTGCTGTGCGCGACGCTGCGCACGCCCGCGCCGGCGGTGGGCGCGGCGCAGGTCGACATCGGCGGGCGCTCGTATCCGCTGCACACCGCCGTCACGCAGCTCACGATGCCGTTCAACCTGTCGGGATTGCCGGCGGCCACGGTGCCGTGGACGCGCTCGCGCGACGGCGTGCCGATCTCGCTGCAGGTGGTGGGCCGTCGCGGCGAGGACTGGGCGACGCTCGCCGCCGCGCAGCGCCTGCAGGCGCTCGCTCCCGCCGCCGCACGCTGAGGGCGCGCATGCTGCAGGTCGACCTCTTCGTGAACGGACTGATCGTGGGGCTTTTCTACGCGCTCATGGCGGTGGGCCTCGCGATGATCTTCGGCGTGCTGAAGATCGTGAACTTCGCGCACGGCGAGTTCTACATGGTCGGCGCCTACACCTACGTGCTGGTGGCGTTGAAGCTCGGCATTCCGCCTTGGATCGCGCTGCCGCTCGCCGCCATCGCCGGCGCCGCGCTCGGCTGGCTCGTGGAGCGCACGCTGATGCGGCCGCTCTACGCCGGCTACGGAAGCTGGAGCATCATGAAGGACGAGTACGCCGTGGTCGTGACGTTCGGGCTCTCGCTCTTCCTCATCAACCTCGTGGACAAGGTGGTGGGCCCTTATCCGTACCGCGGGCCCGCGCTCATCGAGACCTCGCGCTTCGCGATCGGGCCGGTGATGCTGAACGGGCAGAAGCTCATCGCCGCGGGCGTCTCGGCGGCGCTCCTCGTCGCCCTCGCGCTCTTCATCAAGCGCTCGCTGTGGGGCCGCCAGATCCAGGCGGTGGCGCAGAACCGGCTCGGCGCCTCGCTCGCGGGGATCGACGCGACGCGCACCACGAGCCTCATCTTCGCGATCTCGGGTTTGCTCGCGGCGCTGTCCGGCGCGCTCCTCGCGCCGCTCATCAACCCGTCGCCCGACGTGGGCGGATTCCCGGCGGTGAAGTCGTACGTGATCGTCGTGCTGGGCGGCATGGGGTCGGTGTGGGGCGCGATGATCGCGTCGCTCCTCCTCGGCGTGCTCGAGTCCTTCTTCGCCGTGTACGTCTCCTACGACTACCGGGATGCCTTCGGCCTGCTCCTCCTCATCCTGGTGCTGCTCTTCCGGCCGCAGGGGCTGCTGGGCGAGAAGGGGCGCGAGCTGTGAGCGACGAGCGCAACCTCTGGAGCCGCCGGCTCGGCACCGATTTCCGCGCCTCGCTCGTGGTGGTCGCGCTCATCGCGGCCGCGCCGTTGGTCGTCACCTCGCAATACACGCTGGGCATCCTCGTCGTGAGCATGTACTTCGCGCTCCTCGCGATGG
>DASUXK010000012.1:0-2986 GCA_036377935.1 Usitatibacter sp. | reverse complement strand
ACCGAGGCCGTCGTTCACGTACTCGCCCTGCGTCTGGCCCTTCACCGCGATGTTGAACGGCGCGTAGTCCATCACGGAGGCGGTGACGCCGTTGCGCTTCGTGAAGTCGGGGTCCGCGAGCTCTTCGGCGCTGTAGGCGGTCGAGGAGCGGAAGTTGTGGCGCAGGCCCAGCGTGTGGCCCACCTCGTGGGCGATCACCTGCCGCACGTAGTCGTCGACGAACTTCTCGGCCTGCGGGCTCGCCGGGTCGAGCTCGCCGCGCGCCTCGAGCACGTCGAGCGCGAAGTCCGCCTCGTTCTCCGCCTGCTGCGCATAGGTGCAGTACTGCTCGCCGTTGCCCGCCGAGATGGAAGGCAGCGCCGTGCCCGACGCCTTGTGGGGGAGGTCCTCCACCACGAAGCGGCGGCTGCTGCGCGCGAAGATGTCGGTGAACACGATGTCCGCGTCGAGGATCTCGCCGGTGCGCGGATCGACGTGGCTCGGGCCGATGGCGGGGCCGCCGTCCGAGGAGAGGTACCAGCGGATCGTCGCGTGGCCCACGTCCGCGGTCTCGAAGGTCGCGTCGTCGGGCTGGACCTTCACCTGGATGGCGTCCTTGAACCCGATGCGCTCGAACGCCTTGTTCCACTCGAGCACGCCTTCGGCGATCGGCTTGCGGTACTTCTCGGGGATGTTCCGGTCGATCCAGTAGACGATGGGCTTCACGGGCTCGGAGAGCGCCGCGTTCGGGTCCTTCTTCTCGAGCCGCCACCGATTGATGTAGTGGACGTTCGGGTTGGGATCGAGGTCGTCGGAGAAGTCGGTGAAGCTGGTCGTGAAGTAGCCCACGCGCTCGTCGGCCACGCGCGGGTGCATCGGCGCGGGGAGCTTCGCGAAGTTGTAGCGGTAGCCCAGGAAGAGGCTGCGCGGATCGGGCGTGTCGAGCGGCGGGCGCACGTTCGAATCCGGGCCCGGCGAGGGCATTTTCGACACCGAGAAGTGCAGCGAGACGTCGACGCCCGTCTCGGCATCGTTCGCCTCCGCCTTCACGAGGCTGGAGTTGCGCCCGTCGAGCGCATAGGGAATGTGGAACGCGCCCTCGAGCTGCGTCGAGGCGCCCGGGATGTCGTTCAGCAACAGTGCGTTCGCTTCCACGAGCACGCCCTGGTCCTTCGCGTTCGGCTGGCTCGCGATGGGCGCGGCGGCGATGAGGCTGTCGGAGAAGCTCTCCTCGACGGCGCGCTCGGTGGGCGTGCCGGGCCGCGCGCGGAAGCGCATGTTCTTGGCGATGAGCTGCACGTGGCCGTTCACGCGCTTGAAGTAGGCGATGTGGCGCGCGCCCATGAGGCCCGCGATCATCATCCGCTCGCCCACGCCCGTGGTGCGCACGATGGAGAAGAAGAAGGGCTTGCCGAACTGCTCGGGCCGGATCTCGATCCACGCGCGGTCACCTTCGCGCCACACGTTGAAGAATCCCTGCGCCTCCTTCGCGTTCTTCACCACCTCCCGGAACGGGCGCGCGGCCGGGCCCGGGGCGGGCGCCTTCGCGGGCGCGCCCGGCGTGGTCGCCGAGGGCGCGGGCGTGATCGGCGCGCCCTGCACCGGCTCGTTCGGATCCGGAGCGCCCGCGGCGGACGCGGCGAGGCTCGCGCCGAGGAGCAGCGGGACCGCGAATCGCCGGAGGATCGAGGAAATGGATCGGTGCGTCATGAAGATTCCTTCTCGTTGCACTTTCATTCAGAGGGGGATGGGCTCGGCGACGAGCGCCTTCCCGCGCAGGCTATGGGGCAGCGCGTCGGTGATTTCCACGTCGACGAAGTGCCCGATGAGCCGCGGGTGGCCGGCGAAGTTGACCACCCGGTTGTTGGCGGTGCGCCCCGAGAGCTCGGCGGCGTCCTTGCGCGAAGGACCCTCGACGAGCACGCGCTGGCGCGTATCCACCATTTCCCGCGAATAGCCGAGGGAGAGCTCGTGCAGCCGCTCCTGGAGCCGCTGCAGGCGCGCGAGCTTCACGGCGTGCGGCGTGGCATCCGGCAGGTTCGCCGCCGGGGTGCCGGGACGCGGGCTGTAGATGAAGCTGAAGGAGCCGTCGAAGCGCACGTCCTCCACGAGCTTCATCGTCTGCTCGAAGTCCGCGTCCGTCTCGCCGGGGAAGCCGACGATGAAGTCGCTCGAGATCGAGATGTCGGGCCGCGCCGCGCGCAGGCGCCGGACGATGGAGCGGTACTCCATCGCCGTGTAGTTGCGCTTCATCGCTGCGAGCACGCGGTCCGAGCCCGACTGCACGGGCAGGTGCACCTGGGAGACCAGCTTCGGCAGCTTCGTGTACGCGTCGATGAGCCGCTGCGTGAACTCGAGCGGATGCGACGTGGTGTAGCGGATGCGCTCGACGCCCTCGACCTTCGCGACCTGCGCGAGGAGGAACGCGAAGTCCACGGCCTCGCCGTCGTCGAGCGTGCCGCGGTACGCGTTCACGTTCTGGCCGAGGAGCGTCACCTCCTTCACGCCGCAGGCCGCGAGATGACGCACCTCGCGCATCACGTCCGCGAGGGGGCGCGAGACTTCCTCGCCGCGGGTGTACGGAACCACGCAGAAGCTGCAGTACTTGCTGCAGCCTTCCATGATCGAGACGAACGCCGACGAGCCCTCGACGCGCGCGGGCGGAAGGTGGTCGAATTTCTCGATCTCGGGAAACGAGATGTCCACCTGCGCGCGGCCCGTGGCGCGGCGCCGCTCGAGGAGCTGCGGCAGGCGATGCAGCGTCTGCGGACCGAAGACGAGGTCCACGTAGGGCGCGCGCCGGACGATCTCCTCGCCCTCCTGGCTCGCCACGCAGCCTGCGACACCGATCAGGAGTTGCGGGCGCGCGCGCTTGAGCGGCTTCATCCGCCCGAGGTCGGCGAACACCTTCTCCTGCGCCTTCTCGCGCACGGAGCAGGTGTTGAAAAGGATGAGGTCGGCTTCGGCCGGGTCCGAGGTCTTCTCGAAGCCCTCGGCGGCGGCGAGC
>DASUXK010000011.1:0-2789 GCA_036377935.1 Usitatibacter sp. | reverse complement strand
ACGACGCGGTCGAAGAGCGCGGCCTGCGGGAAGGCGGCGAGCAGCTCTTCCAGCTCGCGGCCCGTGACCAGCAGGAGCTTGCGGCCGGTATCGCGCAGGCGCGCGAGGCCGTCGACCACGTGCGGAGGCACGACGCCGTCGTGGGCGATCGTGCCGTCGAAATCCACGGCGAGCGCGGTGTATCGCATTGAACCCAGGGCCGTCCGGACCGGTCTTTCCGCAACAACTCCCATTCGAGGTGACGCAGTGGGCAAGGACCGTCGGAACGCCACGCTCGGCATCGACATCGGCGGCACCAAGAGCCTCTACGCCCTCTTCGACGACAGTTTCGAGATCGTCGCCCAGGAAAAGTTGCGCACCCATCCGGACAAGGGCGGCGTGAAGGGCTTCGGCCGCGAGATGCGCAAGGCGGTCGAGGCGCTGATGGAGGAGGCGGACAAGCGCCGGCTCGAGGTGCGCGCGGTGGGCGTGGGCTGCGCGGGCGACATCGACATGCGCGAGGGCGTGGTGCGCTCCTCGCCCAACATCGCCTTCCTCAAGGACTACCCGTTCCGCGCGCGGCTGGAGAAGCTCACGGGCGCGAAGGTGTTCGTCGGCAACGACGTGCAGTCCGGCCTCTACGGCGAGCTCATGCTCGGCGCCGCGAGGAAGGCGCGGCACGTGATCGGCGTCTTCCTCGGCACCGGCGTGGGCGGCGCGCTCGCCATCGACCGGCGCCTGCACCTCGGCGCGAACGGCCTCGCCGGCGACATCGGCAACTACGTGCTGCACGCCTCGGGGCAGTCCGAGGACGCGCCGCGGCCCGAGATCCTCGACAACGTCGCGAGCCGCACCGCGATCGCCGGCGACGCGGCGGCGCTCGCCGCCAAGCGCTGGGCGCCGAAGCTGCGCGAGAAGGCGGGCACCGACGTGAGCGACATCAAGAGCGGCGACCTCGCCGAGGCGATCCGCGGCGGGGACAAGGCGGTGGAGAAGCTCGTGAGGAGCCGCGCGCGCGTGGTGGGCGCGGCGATCTCCAACCTGGTCGACTTCGTCAATCCCGACATGGTGGTGCTGGGCGGCGGGCTGGTCGAGGCGATGCCGCGCCTCATCCAGCGCGAGGTGGCGCGGGCCGTGGAGGCGCACGCCACGGCCAAGGCCGCGCGGGCGGCGCGCGTGGTGGTGGCGAAGCTGCACGACCACGCGGTGACCGCGGGCGCCGCGAAGCTCGCGCTCGACATGTTCGGCTCGAAGGCGCCGCCGATCGACCTGCGCTGAGGCGCGGTCAACCGGGGCGCCTCGCGCGCCGTTCTCGGAAGGGCCCGCACAACCCACGGAGGCCCCCATGCAGCTGGATGCCGCACTGCCCATCGTCCGCGCGCTCGCCGACGGCGTGAACCCGATCACCGGCGAGGCGTACCCCGATACCAGCCCGTACGCGGAGCCGCGCACCCTGCGCGCGCTCTACTCGGCGGTCGATCTCATGTCGCGCGAGGTGGAGCGCGAGAAGCGCCGCGAGCGCCTGCCCGCCAACTTCGGCAAGCCCTGGAGCGAGGGCGAGGATCGCGCGCTCGCCGCCGAGTTCGACGCCGCCGCCACCATCCCCGAGATGGCGCGCAAGCACCTGCGCACGCACAGCTCCATCCGCCTGCGGCTGGAGAAGCTGGGGAAGATCGCGCCGAGCAATACGGAGTAGAGCGAATTTCTCCCTCCCCCGGGGGCCCCAAGATGTCGGGGCTTCGAATGGCGGAGGGAGAACTTCAGTCCTTCTCCAGCTTCAGCGCCGCCGAATTCATGCAGTAGCGCAATCCCGTCGGCTCCGGCCCGTCGGGGAAGACGTGGCCGAGGTGCGCGTCGCAGCGCGAGCACAGCACCTCGGTGCGCTTCGCGAACCAGCTCCGGTCGTCCTTCTCGGTCACCGCCTCCTTCGCGACCGGCTGCCAGAAGCTCGGCCAGCCGGTGCCCGACTCGAACTTCGTGTCCGAGCGGAAGAGCGGCTGCCCGCAGCACACGCAGCGGTACGTGCCGCTGTCGTGGCAGTCCCAGTACTCGCCGCTGAAGGCGCGCTCGGTGCCGTGCTTGCGCGCCACCTGGTATTGCTCCGGCGAGAGCTGCGCCTTCCACTCCGCGTCGGTCTTCGTCACCTTGCCACCGCCCGTGCGATCGTCCATGAATCGGTCTCCTTTGCGATGGCTCCATTCTAGGCGCCCGCCACGCTGCGCTATCCTGTGCGCACCTTGGACGCGCCGCACGACTACCGCGCGGTCTTCACCGACCGCAACCTCGCCGTCATCCTCCTGCTCGGATTTTCCTCGGGCCTGCCGCTCGCGCTCACCGGGCAGACGCTGCAGGCGTGGATGACGGTCGATGGCGTCGATCTCTCCACCATCGGCGTCTTCACGCTGGTCGGCATCCCGTATACCTGGAAGTTCCTCTGGTCGCCGTTCATGGACCGCTACGTGCCGCCGTTCCTCGGGCGCCGGCGCGGCTGGCTGCTGGTGACGCAGCTCGCGCTCGCGGGCGGCATCGCGGCGATGGCGTTCCTCGCGCCGCGCGAGCACCTGGGCGCGCTCGCCGCGCTCGCGCTCTTCGTCGCCTTCGCCTCGGCTTCCCAGGACATCGTGGTGGACGCGTACCGCACCGACATCGCGCCGGCCGAGCAGCGCGGGCTCGCGGGCGCGCTCTCCGTCGTGGGCTATCGCATCGCGATGCTCGTCTCGGGCGCGCTCGCGCTGGTGCTGGTCGCCGGCGGCGCCTGGGCCGCGGCGCTCGGCTGGCGCGAGACCTACCTGCTCATGGCGGCCTTCATG
>DASUXK010000010.1:0-3446 GCA_036377935.1 Usitatibacter sp. | reverse complement strand
GCAATCCCGCGGCGTACGGGCAGTCGTTCGACCTGTGCGGGCCGCGCGCCTACACCCTCGCCGAGCTGGTGCGCCTCGTCGCGGCGACGCTGGGGCTCGAGCGGCGCGTGATCGCCCTGCCCGACGCGCTGGGCAAGCTCCAGGCCCTCGCGCTGGAGATCCTTCCCGGCAAGCTCATGACGCGCGACAACCTCCTGTCCATGAGCGTGGACAACGTCTGCTCGGGCCGCCCGCCCGGGTTCTGCGACTTCGAGCCCGCTTCGGTCGAGTCGGTGATTCCCGAATACCTCGGGCCGCAATCGATCGGCGCCCGCTATGCCCGCTACCGCTCCGAAAGGTGACGCCGTGCCGAAGCTCACGCTGGTGATCGGCAACAAGAACTACTCCTCGTGGTCGATGCGCCCCTGGGTGCTCATGCGCCAGCTCGGCATCGCGTTCGACGAGGTCAAGCTGCGCTTCCATTCCGACGAGTGGGCGCGCGACATCGGCCGCTGGTCTCCCTCGGGGCTCGTGCCGGTGCTGTGGCGCGGGCAGCAGTCCGTGTGGGACACGCTCGCGATCATGGAAACGCTCGCCGAGTGGTTCCCGGGGCATGGCGTCTGGCCGGCCGATCCGGTGGCCCGCGCCTTCGCGCGCAGCATGAGCGCGGAGATGCATTCGGGATTCCGCGAGCTGCGCACGAACATGCCGATGAACATCCGCGCCTCGCACCCGGGCAAGGGCATGACCGCGGGCGTGCGCGCCGACATCGCCCGGATCGAATCCCTGTGGTCCGGGGCGCGGCAGCGCTTCGGCGCGGGCGGCCCGTTCCTCTTCGGCGCCTTCGGCGCGGCCGACGCGATGTACGCGCCGGTGGTCATGCGCTTCGCCACCTATGGCGCGGCGCTGGGCCCCGAGGCCGAGCGCTATTGCGAGGCGATGCGCGGGGCGCCCGGCGTGCGCGCGTGGATCCGCGAGGCGCTCGAGGAGAAGGAGTTCGTCGCCGAGGACGAGCCGTATGCCGCGAGCGCGCCGGCGCCTTAGCGGGCGGCCGGGACGCCGCGCATGAAGGTCTACCAGGTCGGCGGATCGGTGCGCGACGAGATGCTCGGCCTCGCGGTGCAGGACCGCGACTGGGTGGTGGTGGGCGCCGATCCGGGCGAGATGGAGCGGCGCGGCTTCCGCGCCGTGGGCGCCGATTTCCCGGTGTTCCTCCATCCCGAGACGCACGAGGAATACGCGCTCGCGCGCACCGAGCGCAAGACCGCTCCCGGCTACAAGGGCTTCGCGTTCCACGCCGCGCCCGATGTCACGCTCGAGCAGGACCTCGCGCGCCGCGACCTCACCATCAACGCGATGGCGCGGGACGAGGCCGGCGCCCTGGTCGATCCCTACGGCGGCGAGGCGGACCTGCGCGCAGGCGTGCTGCGCCACGTGAGCGCGGCGTTCGTCGAGGATCCGGTGCGCATCCTGCGCGTCGCGCGCTTCGCCGCACGCTTCGGCTTCGCGGTGGCCCCCGAGACGCTGCAGCTCATGCGGCGCATGGTCGAGGAGGGCGAGGCCGATGCGCTGGTGCCCGAGCGCGTCTGGCAGGAGCTCGCGCGCGGCCTCATGGAGAAGAGCCCGTCGCGCATGCTCGCGGTGTTGCGCGAGTGCGGCGCGCTCGCCCACGTGCTGCCGGAGCTCGACCGCACCTTCGAACGGGCGGACGTGCCGGAGCGCCTCGCCGCGCGCCTCGAGCATGCGGCGAGACGCGGCTACGGGCTTGCGGTGCGCTTCGCGCTGCTGGTCCTCGACCTCGCGCCCGAGGCCGCCGAAGCGCTCGGCGCACGCGTGAACGCGCCCAACGAGTGCCGGGAAACGGCCACGCTCGCGATTCGCGAGCGCACGTTCGTGCGATCGCCCGCGCTCGATGCGCAGGACACGCTCGCGCTCCTCGAGCGCAGCGACGCCTTCCGGCGTCCCGAGCGCCTCGAGCGCCTGCTCCAGGCGGCCGAATGCGACGCGCTGGCGCCGGGCGCCGCGGCCTTCGCGCCGCGACTCGCGCTGCTACGCGCCCGCGATGCGGCCCGCGCGGTGGACGCCGGCCGCATCGCGCGCGAATTCCCGGACGACATTCCGGGAGCGCTGCGCCGCGCGCGCCTGGCGGCGATCGCGAGCCTGCAGCCCCCGACGGGCCACTAGCGAAAAAGGGGTCGGAGTACTTTTCCCGCCGTACGGGAAAAGTACTCCGACCCCTTCTTCGGCTTGCGACTTTCTCGCCTGGCGTTCGCTCAGCGCTTGCGCGCGCGCGCCTTGCCCGTGGCGGGCGCCGCGGCTTGCGCGGTCTCCTCGACGGTCTTGCCGACCGTCTCGTAGATGCGCTCGTTGAGCGAGGCGATGTTGCCGTAGGCGGCCTGCGCGGCGGCGATCGCGGACTTCACGTTCTCCACCATCGTCTCCGAGCCGGCGGGCGCGTACTTGAACGCTTCCTCCAGCGCGGCGGCGGCGGCGCGGTTGAACTCGGCGGCCTGCTTCTCGAGCGCCTTCTTCACTTCCGCATTCGTCTCGGAAGCGGTTTCGTACGCGGTGCGCGAGTAGGCGTAGGCGCGCTTCATCACGGGCTCGAGGGCCGCGGAGTTGAGCGCGATCACCTCGTGCACGTCGCGCGCGCCGGCGAGCGACTGCGCGTGGGCGGAAGCCTGGTCGACGCTCTCGCGCGCGGCGCCGAGGCCGAGCTGCGCGAAGCGCTCGACGTTCGCGAGCGAAAGGCGGGCGAGCTGGGTGAACTGGTCGATGGCAACCTCGTTGGCCGCCGTGAAAGCGTCGGTCTTGAACATGTCGGGATCCTCTCTCTGCATGGGAAACGGCGGGTTTTTGCTGCACTGCACAAATGCTATTTTAGGCCGATTCCCCTCGGCGTCAAGGGGCTTATGGACGAAAATTAGTGCGGTGCAGCATCAGGGCCGCCGCGCCAGGAAAGTCCCTTGCCGCCCAACGACTTGCGAGAGCTTCCTCACGCGGTTCCTGCGTTGCTTATCGGCGCATCGAAGGCTTTTTCCGAAGCGCGCGCCGCGAACCAGTAGAATCGCCCCTTGCCGCCCGCCGCGGCGATCCCCCGAAAACCCGAAGGAAAAAAGGCTCGTCCCCCATGGCCCAAGTGATCGGAGTTCCCAAGGAGACCTTCCCCGGCGAGAAGCGCGTCGCGACCGTGCCCGACGTCGTGCCGAAGCTCGCGAAGCTCGGCTTCAGCGTGATCGTGGAAGCCGGCGCGGGCGAGGCGGCGAGCATCGGCGACGCGGCGTACGAGGCCGCGGGCGCCAAGGTGGTCGCCGATGCGAAGGCGCTGTGGTCGGGCGCGGACATCGTCTTCAAGGTGCGCGCCCCCAGCCCGGAGGAAGTGCAGCGGATGCGCGAGGGGCAGGTCCTCGTCTCGTTCATCTGGCCGGCGCAGAACCCCGGGCTCATGCAGCAACTCGCGGCGAAGA
>DASUXK010000009.1:0-2727 GCA_036377935.1 Usitatibacter sp. | reverse complement strand
CTGGACGGCCAGCTGATCCTTGGCGAGCACGGTGATCTTGCCGTTCGCAACGGCCGGATGGGTCGCGTCCTCGGTGTCGTCCGGCGAGCAACCGGAGGCGTTAAGGTCGGCCGGCATCTTGCCTTGCGACTGGTAGTACTCCGCGACGCTCGTCTTGCAGACGCCCGCGGTGTCCACCAGCTTGGTGACCTTCGAACGGATGATGTAGTCCTGGTACGCCGGGATCGCGATGGCCGCCAGGATGCCGATGATCGCCACGACGATCATCAGTTCGATGAGTGTGAAGCCTTGCTGGACTTTCTTCATGAGTTCTCCTAAGGAGTTGGGATCGCCACACGCGGGGTGTGTGCCGGGGTTAGAGGCAATGCCCGTGCCAGCTTCGTCCTACACCCGTGTCGTTGCGCCCCGATGACCGCCGAGCCGCAGGGAAGAAATCTGCCAGACCGCTCAAGGACTTGCGCGGGGGCCGGATCGGCCTCGGCGCGGCAGGCGGCGGCGGGGCACGTTGGCCGGGCCGGATGCCCCCCGCCCGCGCGCCGGCGGGTGCCGCCTCCCGCCAAAAGTGACGAAGTTTGTCAGCCCTGTAGCGGCCGGGCGACGCGGCTCAGGGCCGAAAGCCGGGGATGCGCGACTCGTCGACCTCGTCGATCTGCTCGGGGTCCAGGAACTCCCGGGCGTAGCGCAGGTACACCTTCTCGCGCACGAAGATATCGAAGAGATCGGGGTCGACGTGCCCGCTCTCCTTGAAGCGGCCCAGGATGGCGAGCGATTCGGACAGCGTCTTGCCGCTCTTGTACGGACGATCGCGCGCCGTGAGCGCCTCGAAGATGTCGGCGATGCCCATGACGCGCGCGGGCACGCTCATCTGCTCGCGCGTGAGCCCGCGCGGATAGCCCTTGCCGTCCATGCGCTCGTGGTGGCCGCCCGCGTACTCGGGCACGTTCTGCAGGTGCCGCGGCCACGGAAGCGCCTCGAGCATCTTGATGGTCGCGACGATGTGGTGGTTGATGACCTCGCGCTCGCCCGTGTTGAGCGTCCCGTAGGCGATGTTGAGGTTCTCCTCCTCCTCGCGCGTGAGGAAGCGGTCCGTCTCGCCGCGGGCGTTGCGCACCGGGTAGCGCGCGATCTGCGAGACGCGCGCCTGGTCCTCGGGGCGCATGCGCTCGCAGCCCACGTTGGTGCGCCGCAGGAACTCGCGGTCGTCGTCGAGCTGCCGGATGCGCGCGGCGTAGGCGTCCTCGGCGCGGCGCGCGCTCGCCTCGTCCTGGGCCTCCATGGCCTGCAGCTTCGCGCGCAGCATCTCGATCTCGGCCTCGCGCTTGAGCACCTCGAAGCGGGTGGAGACGAGCTCGATCCGGTCGAAGATCGTCTGCAGCTTGGTCGCCTTGTCCACGACGTGGACCGGCGTCGTGATCTTGCCGCAGTCGTGCAGCAGCCCCGCGATCTTGAGCTCGTAGCGGTCCTTCTCGCTCATGCGGAAGGCCGCGAGCGGCCCCGCCGCGCACTCGTGCGCCGCCTCGGCCAGCATCATCGTGAGCACCGGCACCCGCTTGCAGTGCCCGCCCGTGTACGGGCTCTTGTCGTCGATCGCCGTGTTGATGAGCTCGATCAGCGACTCGAAGAGCACCTCGAGCTGCTGGATGAGCAGGCGGTTGGAGAGCGCGATCGCCGCCTGCGAGGCGAGCGACTCGGCCAGGCGCTGGTCCTCCTCGCTGAACGTCGTCACGCGCCCGGTATCGGGATCGATCGCGTTCAGGAGCTGCAGCACCCCGATGATCTCGCCCTCGTGGTTCTTCATCGGGACGGTGAGGAACGACTTCGAGCGGTAGCCCGTGCGCTTGTCGAAGTTGCGCGTGCCGGAGAAATCGAACCCGTCCGCCGTGTAGGCGTCGGCGATGTTGACGGTCTGGTGGGTGAGGGCCGCGTAGGCGGCGATCATCGTGTAGTTGGGCCGGCCTTCCTTGTCCTGCAGCGGGATCGGGTAGAACGGCACCGCGTTGCCGGAGCTGCCGCCCATCGCGATGGACAGGCTGTCGGTGCGCACGATCTCGAACTGCAGCTTCCCGTTCACGAGCCGATAGAGCGTGCCGCCGTCGGCGCGCGTGAGGTTCTTCGCCGCGATGAGGATCGTCTCGAGCAGCCGCGTCGTGTCGCGCTCCTGCGAGAGCGCGATGCCGATCGCGTTGAGGTACTCGAGCTTGGAGAGGAAGCGCGCGTCGAGCGCACGCGACAGCTCGTCCGTCGCGGAGCGCGAGGCGGGCTGGATCCCCGGCTGCTCGGGGATGACGACGCGATCCGCAGTCTGCTGCGTCGTCACTTGATGCACACCGCCCGCACCTGCGCCATGTCGGTGATGCCCTGCAGCACCTTCTCCATGCCGTCCATCTTGAGGGTGAGCATCCCTTCGGCGAGCGAGGTGGCGAGAATCTCGGCCACGCGCGCGTGCTCCTGGATCAGCTTCTTGATGGGATCGGTGCCCACCAGCAGCTCGTGCAGGCCCACCCGGCCCTTGTAGCCGGTGCCGCCGCAGGCGTCGCAACCCTTCGGGCGATGGAGCCGGAACTCGGGCTTGCCGAAGCCGTAGTCGCGCTGGAAGCGCTCGAAGATCCTCTTGTAGCCCGCGTTCGCGTCGGCCTTGAATTCCGGCGTATTGAGCAGCTCCTGGCAGTACTCGGTGAGGAAGTGCTTCACCTCGGCCTGGTCCGGCGTGTACGCCTCCTTGCACTT
>DASUXK010000008.1:0-3253 GCA_036377935.1 Usitatibacter sp. | reverse complement strand
TCATCCACGCGCTCGCGGTGTACGAGAAACTCGAGCACATGGCGGTGGGCACGGAGGAAGAGCTGCGCGCCTGCCTCTTCGGCCCGCGGCCGGCGGCCGAGACCCTCATCGCGGAGGTGGGCGGCCGCGCCGTCGGCTTCGCGCTCTTCTTCACCACGTTCTCGACGTTCCTCTGCAAGCCGGGCCTCTACCTCGAGGACCTCTTCGTCGAGCCCGCCCACCGCGGCGCGGGCATCGGCAAGGCGCTGCTCGCCCGCCTCGCGGCCCTCGCCGCCCAACGCGGCTGCGGCCGCCTCGAATGGCGCGTGCTCGACTGGAACGAGCCTTCCATCCGCTTCTACGAGTCGCTCGGCGCGAGCCTGCTCGAGGAGTGGATCCTCGTGCGCATGACGCGCGAGGAGTTCGAGGCGCTCGCGAAAAAGGCTTAGAATCCCACCGGGCCGCCCACGAGGCGGCCGCCTTGTTTCGGAGCCCCGCCATGCTGGACACCCTCCGGGCCGACTTCCGGTCGCTCGCCCCCGCCGTGGATTTCTGCGCCCTGCGCTTCGTCGAGGAATCGAGCGAGTACCTCGCCGTGCGCCAGGACGTGCCCGAGCCGCCGCAGGTCTCGGTGGATCGCGGCGCCATGGTCACCGTGATCGACCGGGGCGGGCTCGGCTACGCGGCGACGAGCGACCTTTCGCGCGAGGGGCTCGCGGCCGCGATCGCGCGGGCGCGCGATTACGCGAAGCTCACGGCGGGCCGCAGCGTGATGGACTACGGCGCGGTGGAGATGCCGCGTCCGACCGGCGAATACCGCTCGCCCGTCGCGCGCGACGCGCGGTCCCTCCCCCGCCAGGACAAGTACGAGCTCCTCGCCGCGGAAGCGAAGGAATGCCGCATCGACGATCGCATCGTCGACTGGGAAGCCAACCTCTGGACGACGGCCTCGAAGCAGGCGTACTTCACGGCGGACGGCGGCGACGTGCGCCAGGAGTTCGACTTCCTCGTGCCCAACCTCTCGGCCACCGCGTACGCGAACGGCGAATCGCAAACGCGCACCCACGCGGGCCGCTACAACGGCTTCTGCCGCCAGGGCGGCCTCGAGATCCTCGACGCGTTCGGGTTGAAGGGCGCGGGGCGCGAGGTGGCCGAAGGCGCGCTCGAGCTCCTCGTGGCCCCCAACTGCCCGAGCGGCACGATGGACGTGCTCCTCATGCCCGACCAGATGATGCTGCAGATCCACGAGTCCATCGGGCACCCGATCGAGCTCGACCGCATCCTGGGCGACGAGCGCAACTTCGCGGGCACGAGCTTCGTCACGCTCGACATGTTCGGCACGTACCGCTACGGGAGCGACCTGCTGAACGTCACGCACGATCCCACCCGGGCCGAGCAGTACGCGAGCTACGGCTGGGACGACGACGGCCTGCGCGCCGAGAAGGTGTTCCTCATCCGCGACGGCATCCTGCAGCGCCCGCTGGGCGGCGCGATCTCGCAGAAGCGCGCGGGCATCGCGGGCGTGGCCAACACGCGCGCCTGCTCGTGGAACCGCGCGCCCATCGACCGCATGGCGAACCTGAACGTCGAGCCCGGGAAATCGACGCTCGACGAGCTCGTCGCCGCGATCGACCACGGCGTGATGATGCGCACCAACGTCTCGTGGTCCATCGACGACTCGCGCAACAAGTTCCAGTTCGGCTGCGAGTGGGGACGGGTGATTCGCGGCGGCCGGCTCGCGGAAGTGGTGAAGAACCCGAACTACCGCGGCATCTCGGCCACGTTCTGGCGCTCGCTGGCCGGCGTGGGCGACGCGTCCACGTTCCAGGTGATGGGCACGCCCTTCTGCGGCAAGGGCGAGCCCAGCCAGGTGATCCGCGTCGGGCACGCCGCCCCCGCGTGCCGCTTCTCGAAGGTCGACGTGTTCGGAGGCGCGGCATGAGCGACATGCGCTCCTACTTCGAGGACGTCGCGGCGCACCTCGCGTCGCTCGCCCGTCCCGGCGAGACGATCATCTGCGCGTTCTCCTCCGAGGAGAGCGACTTCATCCGCTTCAACAAGAGCCGCGTGCGCCAGGCGACCGCCGTGCGCCAGGCGGCGTGGACGATCTCGCTCGTGCGCGGGCGGAAGCGGCTCGATTCGCGGGTGAGCGTCGCCGGCCACCCTGGCGCCGACAAGCCCGCCCTCGCGGCGCTGGTGGGCGAGCTGCGCGGGGCGATCGACGGCGTCCCCGACGATCCGTTCCTGCTCTACGAGACGGAGCCGGCGGCGACGAGCGCGGCGCGTCCGGCGCGGCTGCCCGCCCCCGCGCAGGTGATCGACGACGTGCTCGCCGCCGGCCGCGGCGTGGACCTCGTGGGCTTCTACGCGTCGGGTCCCTTGTGCAAGGGCTTCGCGAATTCGCTCGGCGTGCGGCACTGGCACGCGGTGGAGAGCTTCCACCTCGACTGGTGCCTCTACCATGGGCGCGACAAGGCGGTGAAGACGAGCTACGCCGGAGCCGAGTGGGAAGGCGCCGCGTTCGAGGCGAAGATGCGCTTCGCGCGCGAGCAGCTCGCGCGGCTGGGCGAGCCCGCGAAGAGCCTCGCGCCCGGCGCCTATCGCGCCTTCCTCGCGCCGGCCGCGGTGAGCGAGCTCCTCGGCATGATGTCGTGGGCGGGCTTCGGGCTGAAGAGCCGCAACACCAAGCAGACGGCGTTCGTGCGCATGATCGACCGGGGCGCGCGCCTCTCGCCGCTCGTGACGATCGCCGAGAACACCGGCGAAGGGATCGCGAGCGCCTTCCAGGCCGACGGCTTCGTGCGCCCGGCCCGCGTGCCGCTCGTCGAGGCGGGCGCCCTCGCCGCCCCGCTCGTGAGCCCGCGCTCGGCGCGCGAGTACGGCGTCGAGACCAACGGCGCGAACGCCGCCGAGACGCCCGAGTCGCTCGACCTCGCCGCGGGCACGCTCGCGCGCGACGAGGCGCTGGCCGCGCTCGACACCGGCATCTACGTGGGCAACCTCTGGTACCTCAACTTCTCCGACCGCTCCGCCTGCCGCCTCACCGGCATGACGCGCTTCGCCTCGTTCTGGGTCGAGGGCGGACGCATCCGCGCGCCGCTCGAGGTCATGCGCTTCGACGACACGGCCTATCGCCTGCTCGGCGAGAGCCTCGAGGCCCTCACGCGCGAGCGCGACTTCCTGCCCGACACCGATACGTACGGCGAGCGCTCGACCGTTTCCGTCCGCACGCCGGGCGCGCTCCTCTCGGGCCTCGCCCTCACCCTGTGACCCA
>DASUXK010000007.1:0-3584 GCA_036377935.1 Usitatibacter sp. | reverse complement strand
TAGATGTGCACTCCCGCTTCCAGCAGCTCCGTATAGAAGGAGCGGCCCGCCTCCAGCACCACCCACGTATCGAGGTGCGCCGGCAAGATGAGCTCCACGCGCACCCCGCGGCGGGCGGCGCCGACGAGCGCCTCGCGCAGGTCCTTCGCGGGGACGAAGTACGCATTCATGATGCGCACCGTGCTCTCCGAGTTCTCGATGGCGGAGACGAGCGCGACGTACGCCGCATCGACGCCTTCGTCCGGCGTTCCCGCGATGGCGCGCACCAGCTCGTCGCCCGCGGGGGCGACCTTCGGGAAGTAGCGCGCATCTTCCTGCACCGCTTCCTTGCGCTGCTTCGCCCATTGCTCGAGGAACGTGCGCTCGAGCTGCGCGACCACGGGGCCTTCGATGCGCACCTGGGTATCGCGCCAGGGACGCGACTCGATGCCGCCCTTCGCCTCTTCCTTCCCGCTCCCCTTCGAGGACCCCGAGCCTGCCGAAGGCGGAGAGCCGCCCGGGCCGCGCGGCGAGGGTCCGTACACGTGGCTGATGTTGATGCCGCCGACGAACGCGACGCGGCCGTCCACGACGATGAGCTTGCGATGGTCGCGATGGTCGAGGTTGGGGCCCTTCCTCAGCACGCCCTTGGGCGAGACGTCGTTGAAGGCGGTGACCTCGATGCCTTCGTGGCGCAGGCCGTCGAAGAACTCCTTCGGCGTATCCATCGAGCCCACGCCGTCGTAGAGGACGTGCACCTCGACGCCCGCGCGGCGCCGCTCGACGAGCGCGTCCGCGAACTCGCGCCCCACCTCGCCCCCCTCGAAGATGTACATCTCCAGGTGGATGTAGCTCTTCGCCGAGCGGATGGCGGCGAGCTCCGCGGGATAGGTCTGCGCGCCGTCCTGGAGCAGCGTGGCGCGGTTGCCGGCCGAGAGCGGCGTGCCGGCGAGGGTCTGCTCGATGGCGAGGTGGCGATCGAGGACCGTGCCCTGCGGCGAGCGCTTGCGCAGCTCGTCGAGGATGCGCCGGCTCTGCGCGTGGGTGAGGACGCCGTGCGGCGTCGACACCTGCACCGGCGTGGCCGGCGTGTTCTCGAGGTGGCGGTCGATCGAGGGCGCGCTCACGCACGCGCCCGCGAGCGCGAGCCCCGCCACCGCCGCGATGGCCGCGGCCCTCCGCATGAAGTCCATCACGGGGGCCGCACGCGCTGTCCTACCGCGCGAGCCGCGCGGCGCGGCCGAACTGGTAGGTCACCCGCCGCGGGCGGCGCGTGCGTCCCACGCGGGTAGGCAGCGGCAGGTAGGGACAGGGCGGGTTGCGATAGCCGCCCTCCTCGAGGGTGACATCCTCGGCCACCTCCGCCCACACACCGCCGCGGACGGGCCGAAACAGCCACGAAAGGTAACCCGCGCGCGACGCGGCCTCGATGAGATCCTCGCCATCGGGCACATCCGCGACCACCGGCGGCTGGCCTTCGATCTGCAGGGCGATGTTGCCGAAGGCGCCCATGCACTCGAGGGACTCCTGCTGATCCGCGCCGGGCCGCACGAAAGGCAGCGCCTCGGTGCGCGCGAGATCCCAGGAGCCGAGCTCCCAGGCGACGTCGAGGAGCGCGTTCTCGAGATCCTCGAGCCGATCCCAGCGATCGTTCACCTGCAGCGCGGAGCTGGGCACGGGCTGGTACGCGACGACGTTGGCATCGGTGACCTCCGCGAGCCGCGTCTCCACGAAGCCGTGCCAGTGCAGCGTGAGCACCACCGGCGTGTTGGCGTACGGCACCGCCGCGACGGTGATGCCCACCAACGGAAGCCGGTTCGAGATGAGCTGCTCTTCGATGCGATCGAGCAAATCCATGTTGGTCGTTTCCTCCCACTTGAGAAGAGAATCCCGATCGGGAAGTTCCCCGAACGGAAGCAACTCGCATGCACGCTCCCGTTTTTGGCATGAAAACAAGGCGCCGTGTTGCTAGCACTCGGGGCGCGCGGTTGCCAACGCCGAGACGCGCCGACGCGCTTCGATCACAACGTCCGACGCGGCCGCGCGGTCGACCGGTAGAATGGGCGCCATTCGTTTTCGAGGGGCGAACCGATGCCGCTGCTGGGGAACGCGGAGAAGGCGGAGCTCGAAAAGCTGATCCTCGACCGGTTCACCGAGCATTACGACGCGAACGGCTCGAGCGCACTGCTCGCGGAAGGACTGCGCGTGGTGGTCACCGCCGCGGGCATCTCGCTCGACACGGGCGAGGTGCAGGATGCGCTCGCGGCCGTCGAGGTGCGCGCGCTCTTCACCGCCCTGTGCTACGTCACCGGCGGCACGCTCGCGCTGCCGCGCGACGCGCTCCAGTCCCTCGCCTCCGAGGCCACCAGCTCCGCCGCCGCGCAGATCAACCGCATCGTCCAGGATCGATGAGCAACCGCGAGATGGTCGCGCGCAGCCTCGCGGCGATCTGGCATCCGTGCACGCAGATGAAGGCCCACGAGCGATTCCCGCTCGTGCCGATCGCGCGCGCCGAGGGCCCGTGGCTCTTCGATTTCGAGGGGCGCCGCTACCTGGACGGCGTGAGCTCGTGGTGGGTGAACCTCTTCGGTCACGCGCATCCGGCGATCAACGCCGCGCTGCGCGAGCAGCTCGACACGCTCGAGCACGTGATGCTCGCGGGCTTCACGCACGCGCCGGCGATCGAGCTCGCCGAGCGCCTCGCGCGCCTCTCGCCGGGCGGGATGGGCCACGCCTTCTACGCCTCCGACGGCGCCTCCGCCACCGAGATCGCGCTCAAGATGGCGTTCCACCACTGGGCGAATCGCGGGCGGCCGGAGAAGAGCCGCTTCGTCTCGCTCGCCGGCGGCTATCACGGCGAGACGGTGGGCGCGCTGGGCGTCACCGACGTCGCGATCTTCCGCGACGCGTACGGCCCGCTCGTGCGCGGCTCGATCGTGGCGCCCTTCCCCGCGCGCCACGCCGACGACCATCGCTTCGGCGGCCTGCGCGGCGCGGTCGAGGCCGCCGATGCGCTGGCGAAGCTGCTCGCCGAGCGCCATTCCGAGATCGCCGCGCTCATCGTCGAGCCGCTGGTGCAGGGCGCGAGCGGCATGCGCTTCTACCACCCCGAGTACCTGCGGCGCGCGCGGGATCTGTGCACGAAGCACGAGGTGCTGCTCATCGCCGACGAGATCATGACGGGCTTCGGGCGCACCGGGACGATGTTCGCCTGCGAGCAGGCGGGCATCGAGCCGGACCTGATGTGCCTTTCGAAGGGCATCACCGGCGGCTACCTGCCGCTGTCCTGCGTGCTCTCGACGGACCGCGTGTACGAAGCGTTCTACGACGACGACGTGGCGCGCGGCTTCCTGCACTCGCACTCGTACACCGGCAACCCGCTCGCGTGCCGCGCCGCGTGCGCCGTGCTCGACCTCTTCGAGCGCGAGTCGGTCATCGCGGAAAACGAGCGCAAGGCCGCGCGCTTCGCCGAGCTCGCCCAGCCGCTCGCCCACCACCGCAACGTGCGCGACTTCCGGCACCTCGGCACGATCTGGGCGTTCGAAGTGGCGGGAAGCGGCGGCGATTTCGCCTCGCGCGCCTTCGAGCTCGCGCTCGCGCGCGGC
>DASUXK010000006.1:0-6284 GCA_036377935.1 Usitatibacter sp. | reverse complement strand
CGCCGTGTCGGGCAGGACGATCCGGATCAGGTGGTTCAGGTCCCGGAGCGTCGCGCCCGCGAGCTTCAGGTGCATGTCCATCACGTCGCCCTGCGTGCGGAACATGCCTTGCGCGGAAACCCGCGTGCGCCCCGCGCTCGCCTCGCCCGAGAAGCGGATGGGGCCCACGGCCGCGTGCTGCGGATCGAGCTGCGGGAAGCGCGCCTGGGCCCGCATCGCCTCGCCGCGGAACCGCCCGCTCGCGGTCGCGTCGAGCTCGCCGCCCTCGCCGAGGCTGCCCTTCATCCGGATCTCGAGGTCGGTTTTCTCGTCGGGCCAGATGAAGCGCACGCGGCCGTCGGCGAGCTTCACGAGGCCCAGCGCGAGCCGGCTCGGCCCGTTCGTCGACGAGTCGCCGAAGCGCCACGTCGCGCGCTCGCGGCGCAGCTCGAGCCCGGCCACGGCGCTCGCCGCCTCCAGGTAGGGCACGACGATGCGCCCGGCGAAGAGCGGCGGCACCTCCACGCGCGCGGACAGGTCGCGCGCGTCGACCAGCTCGCGCGTGAGCGCCCAGTCCGGATTCGAGATCCGCAGCCGCCCGAACGTGATGCGCGGTGGCCAGCCGAAGCGCAGCCCGACGTCCTCGATGCGCACGTCGCGGTGCAGCGCCTGGCTCGCGCGCGCCTCGATCCAGCGCTCGGCCCACGCGCTTTGCGCGACGAGCAGCAGCGCGCCCAGCAGGACGAGCGGCGCGAGCACGACGATCGCGAGGGCCACGAGGAGGCGGCGCAGGGTCATGCGGGTTGGATCGATGGCGCGCCAGCGCGGTTCCGGTAGGAGGAGCGGAAGATGATCGTCGGACCCTCTCCCCGGCCCTCGATACTTGAATCACCGCGACAGGCCGGGGACCCGGGAGAGAGGCGGGCTCCAGCACGTATAATTCGGCCCATGCCCGCGAATGCGAAAATCATTCCGGCCACGCTGATTCCCGGCGACGGCATCGGTCCGGAAGTGACCGACGCGACGCTCGAGGTGCTCGAGGCCGTCGGCGCGCCGTTCGCGTGGGAAACCTGCACGGCGGGCATGGGCGGCGTCGCGCAATGCGGCGATCCGCTGCCGCCCGAGACGCTCGCGAGCATCCGGCGCACGCGCCTCGCGTTGAAGGGCCCGCTCACCACGCCCATCGGCGGCGGCTTCCGCTCGTCGAACGTGCGCCTGCGCGAGGAATTCCAGCTCTACGCCAACGTCCGCCCCGCGCGCACGCTGGTGCCTGGCGGCCGCTTCGAGGACATCGACCTCGTGCTCGTGCGCGAGAACCTCGAGGGCCTGTACGTGGGGTTCGAGCACTACATCCCGGTGGGCGGCGATCCGCGCGCCGTGGCGGTGGGCTCGGGCGTCAACACGCGCGCCGGATCGCGGCGCATCGCCGAGTACGCGTTCGAGTACGCGGCGAAGAACGGCCGCAGGAAGGTCACCATCGTGCACAAGGCCAACGTGCTGAAGGCCCTCACCGGGCTCTTCCTCGAGGCCGCGCGCGAGGTCGCGCAACGCTACGAGGGCCGCGTGGCGTCCGACGACCGCATCGTGGACGCGTGCGCCATGCAGCTCGTGATGAACCCGTGGCAGTTCGACGTGATCGTCACCACGAATCTTTTCGGCGACATCCTCTCCGACGAGATCGCGGGCCTCGTGGGCGGGCTCGGCATGGCGCCCGCGGCGAACATCGGCACCGACGCGGCGATCTTCGAGGCGGTGCACGGCTCGGCGCCCGACATCGCGGGCAAGGGGATCGCGAACCCGCTCGCGGTGATGCTCACCAGCGCGATGATGCTCGACCACGTGGGCGAGCAGGAGAAGGGCGCCCGCATACGCAAGGCGATCGACGGCGCGCTGCGCGAGGACCACGTGCGCACCGGCGACCTCGGCGGGCGGGCGGGCACGAAGGAATTCACCCAGGCCGTCGTCGCCCGGCTGCGGGGATGATGCGGCCCGGACGGCGAGGCGTGCGTTGAACGACGTCCCGCGAAGCGCCGCGCTCCTCTTTCCCAATTCCGGCGGCACCTCGCGTCCCCGCTTCAAGGCGCCGCCCGGCGCCTGCGATTGCCACGCGCACGTCTACGACCCGCGCTTTCCCATGGCGTGGCCGAGCCTGCCGGCGGTGTTCGACGCCTCCGTTCGCGAATACCGGTTGCTGCAGGAGCGCATCGGGACGCAGCGCGTGGTCTTCGTCCAGCCAGCGGCGTACGGCACGGACAACCGCGTAACGGTCGATGCGATCGCGCAGCTCGGGACGAACGCGGCGCGCGGCGTGGCGGTCGCGCATTCCACGATCGCCGACGAGGAGCTCGCCTCGCTGCACGAGGCGGGTATCCGCGGGCTGCGCTTCTCCATCCACGACCCGCACACCGAGATCGCCGGCGCGGACATGATCGAGCCCCTCGCCGCCCGGATCCACGCGCTCGGCTGGCACGTGCAGCTCCACGCGCGCGGCGAGCAGATCGCCGCGATGGAGGAAATGCTCGCCTCGCTCCCCTGCGCGATCGTGATCGACCACCTCGCGCGCGTGCCGCAGCCGGAAGGCGCGCACCACCCCGCCATCCCGGCGCTCAAGCGCCTGCTCGACGGCGGACGCACCTGGGTGAAGCTCTGCGCGCCGTATCTCGACTCGCGCGTCGGTTCCCCCCGCTTCGCGGACATGCGCCCCGTCGCCCGCGCGCTCATCGAGCACGCGCCCGAGCGGATGCTGTGGGGCAGCGATTGGCCCCATCCCACCGAGCCGCACACCAAGCCCGACGACGCGGCCCTGCTCGACCTGCTTCAGGAGTGGGTGGGCGACGAGCGCACGCGCAAGCGCATCCTGGTGGCCAATCCCGCCGAGCTGTACGGATTCTGATCCGGCCTCGTCCGCCGTCCTACAACGGAAAGCGTCTTCGTGACACGCCGGCCGAGCCCCGCCCGGTTGTCCAAGCCCGCACGCAATCCAATAACGATGGAGGTGGACATGTCGCTCGGGCTCATCCTGTTGATCGTCCTGGTGCTGCTGCTCCTCGGCGCGGTTCCCGCGTGGCCCTACAGCCGCGGCTGGGGATACGGCCCGAGCGGCGGGCTCGGCCTCGTGCTGGTGATCATCATCGTGCTGCTGTTGATGGGGCGCATCTGATGGCGTCTCCCGGACGGATCGGGATGCTTCCCGACGGATGGGCGCGCCACGCGGAGCGCTTCGGCGTGCTTCCCCCGTACTGCCAGGGGACCGCGAGCCGGGTCGGCATCCTGCCCCTGCCGGCCTCGCCGGGGCCGGCGTCGCGCGATCGGCCCCTCGCGCGGCGCCGGCACGCTGCAGCTGCCGCACGCGCAGGGAAGCGATGAGGAACTGGCTCGCGAGGCGATCGAGGTCCGTTTCCTCGTCGCCGAGCGGCCGGGAGCGCGCCGACGCCTACTTGCAGGCGTACGCCCGCGTGACGCCTTCCTTCTGCGGCAGCACCTCCGAGAGCGAGCGGCAGCGCCCGCCGATGCACAGCTCGTAGTCGGTGGTGTAGGGCGAGCGCGTGAGGCGCAGCTCGTCGTGCCACCGGTCGGCGGGAGCGTAATGCCACCACACCCCGTCGAAGCGCGCGCCCGGCGGCGGATCCATGCCCGCGGCCGAGCCCTGGATGCGCGCCTCCACGAGCTCGATGCGGTGGCCCACGATGCGGTAGTCCTCTTCCCAGCGCACGTGCTCGATCGAGTGGTTCCAGGCGATCGTGAACGCGGGCGCGGCGAGGGAGACGACGGTCGTCGCCGAGGCGAGGCAGAGCAGCGCGCTCATGCGGTGGCGGCGGCGAGGCGGCGCGCCTTGACGAACTGCCAGGCGATCACGAGCGCGCCGAGGCCGAAGCCGATCTGGTCGGTGATCGGCAGCGCCACCACGAGGAGCAGCGCGGCGGCGCCGGAAACGACGCGCTCGAGCGGGTTCAGCGGCGCGCGCAGGTAGCCGATCGCCGTCGCGCCCCACAGGGCGATCGCGACCAGCGCCTTGAAGACCATGTACACCGTGTCGTACCAGTGCCCGCCCTGCAGCATCAGCGAGGGATCGTAGACCGCCATGTACGGGATCACGAAGCCCGCGATCGCGATCTGCGTCGCCTTCACGCCGATCTTCATGTACGACTCCTTCGCGATCGACGAGGCGGCGAGCGCCGCGAGCGCCACCGGCGGCGTGAGGTCCGCCATGATCCCGAAGTAGAAGACGAACATGTGCGAGACGAGGAGCGGCACGCCGAGCTTCAGGAGCGCGGGCGCGGCGATCGAGCTCGTGATGATGTAGTTCGGGATCGTCGGGATGCCCATGCCGAGGATGAGGCACACGATCATCGTGAGCACCAGCGAGAGGAAGAGGCTCTTCGCGCCCACCTCGAGGATGAACCCCGCGAAGCTCGACGCCGTGCCGGTGAGCGTGAGGATGCCGATGATCACGCCCACGATCGCGCACGCGAGGCCCACCGGGAGCGCCTGCTTCGCGCCGTCGACGAGGCTGTCGCGCATCGTGCGCAGCGTCTCGCGCCCGCCCTGCACGACCCAGTTCACCGCGACCAGCGCGGCGATCACGCCGATCACGGGCCACACGCCCCACTTGAAGAAGGAGGCCGCGGCGAGCCCGATCACCACCCAGAAGAACACGCGGAACGCCATGGAGCCCAGGCGCGCGGCGATGCCCGCCCCGAGGATCAGCACCGCGGTGAGGGCGAGGCCGGTCATGCCCGCGAACATCGGCGTGAAGCCGTCGAAGAGCATGAAGACCAGCGCGGCGAGCGGCAAGAGCAGGTACCAGTAGTCGCGCACCGCGCGCCACGCGCTCGGCAGCTGGTCCTTCGGCAATCCCATCAGGTTGGCGCGCCCCGCCTCGAGGTGCACCATCCAGAAGGCGGTCGTGTAGTAGAGGATCGCCGGGATCGCCGCGGCCTTGCAGATCTCGACGTAGGGCAGGTTCAGCGTCTCGGCCATGATGAACGCGACCGCGCCCATCACCGGCGGCATGATCTGCCCGCCCATGCTCGAGGTCGCCTCGACGGCGCCCGCGAACTGCGAGCTGTACCCGAAGCGCTTCATGAGCGGGATCGTGAACTGGCCCACCGTGAGCACGTTGGCCACGCCCGAGCCGCTGATGGTGCCCATGAAGCCCGAGGAGATCACCGCCACCTTCGCGGGCCCGCCGCGCGCCCCGCCCACGAGGCCGAGCGCCACGTTGTTGAAGAGCCGGATCATCCCGGCGTGCTCGAGGAAGCTGCCGAACAGGATGAAGAGGAAGATGTAGGTCGCCGACACGAGGATCGGCGTGCCGTAGATGCCTTCGACGCCGAGGTAGAGCTGCTCGACGATCTGCGTCCACACGAAGGGCCGGTGCGCGATGGCATCCGGCAGGTACTGCCCCCACAGCCCGTAGGCGAGGAACGCGCCGCAGATGATCGGCAGCGCGTAGCCCATCGTCCGGCGCACGGCCTCGAACACGAGCGCGACCACCGCGATGCCCACGGCGAGGTCGGCCGCGGTCGGCGAGCCCGCGCGCTGGATGAGGTCGGCCTCGAAGATCCAGTGGTAGAACCCGAGCGCGAAGGCGACGAGGGCGACCGCCGCATCCCACCAGGCGATGCGGTCCAGGTCGCCCTTCTTCGTCGCGGGGTAGAGCAGGAAGGTGAGGAGGAGCAGGAACCCCACGTGCAGCGAGCGCGTGACCTGGCTCGACAGCGGCGCGAAGGCCGCGACGTCGAGCTGGAAGATCGAGAAGGCGAGCGCCGCCGCCATGACGGCGCGCTTCGCCCAGCCCGAGAGGCGGCGCTGGCGGCCGTGCTCCTCGAACTGCTCGCCGGGCGACTCCTCCTCGGGGCGTTGCCCGGCGTCCTCGATCAACGCGTGGTCCCCGGCGCCCGAAGGATGTTCTCGGCGGCCGTCGCCCCGGGGATGACGGTTCCCACTGCTCACGGCGGCCCTACTTCAGGACGCCGATTTCCTTGAAGTACTTCTCCGCGCCCGGGTGCAGCGGCACGGGAAGGCTCTTCACGGCGTTGGCCTTGTCGATGCCCTTGGCCGCGGTGTGCGCGGCGACGAGCGCGTCCTTGTTCTCGAAGACCGCCTTCGTCATCTTGTAGACCACGTCCGCGGAGACGCCTTCGCGCGTCACCAGGAAGTTCTGGATCGCCGCGGTGGGCACGTCGTGGTCCTGGCCGTCGTAGGTGTTGGCCGGGATCGTCGCGGGCTGGTAGGCGGCGTCGCCGATCTTCTTCACGACGTCGGCGGGAATCGGCACCACGACGATCTTCTGCGAGGTGGCG
>DASUXK010000005.1:0-10936 GCA_036377935.1 Usitatibacter sp. | reverse complement strand
AACGCGAGCGCCATCGGCCAGAACGCGCCCTCCAGCACCGCGAAGAGGATCGAATCGCGCGAGCGCACCTGCTCGCAGACATACACCTGCACGTCGTTCTCGCGCCCCTGCGTGGCGAAGACCCGCCAGGGAGCGCCGTCGATGGAGATGGTGCGGAAGCCCTCGCGGAATCCGTCGGGGTCGAGCATCGGATGCTGCGGCGCGTTTTCCGACTGCAGCACGAGGCGCCCTTCGTGGAACACCTGGAACGCGACCTTCGGCGCGTAGCGATGCAGCGAGGGCGCGCGCAGGTGCTTGTCCTCTTCCATCTCGCCCGCCTGCTGCACCACGAGCAGCGCCGCGGCCTGCGCGAGGTGGCCGTCGAGGAGCTCGTCCAGCTCGTGGCGCGCGTCGATCCACGCGGTGACCGCGGTCGCGGCCCACACGATGGCCACCAGTCCGAGCACGAGCGCGAGCACGCGCCCCTGCAGCGAGCGCGGCGCCTTCACGCGGCCGGGGCTTCGCGCGGCAGCATGTATCCCACGCCGCGCACGGTGCGTATCAAACCAGCGCCCAGCTTGCGCCGCACGTTGTGCACGTGCACTTCCACGGCGTTGCTCTCGACCTCCTCGCCCCAGCCGTAGATGTGTCGCTCGAGCTGCTCGCGGGTGAGGATGCGCCCGGCGTTGAGCATGAGCGCGTGCAGCAGGTCGAACTCGCGCGCGGCGAGCGGCACCTCGGTTCCGGCCTTGTAGACGGCCCGCGCGGCCGGATCGAGCGACACGTCCTGCACTTCGAGGCGTTCCTCGGCCTGGCCATGGGACCGGCGCACGAGCGCGCGCAGCCGCGCGGCGAGCTCGTCGATGTCCACGGGCTTCACCACGTAGTCGTCGGCGCCGGCGTCGAGCCCGCGCACGCGATCGGACACGGCGTCGCGCGCGGTGAGCACGAGCACGGGTGTCGCCACGTGCGCGCGCCGGACGTGCGCGAGCGCATCGAGGCCGTCCTGCCGCGGCAGTCCCAGGTCGAGCACCGCCGCATCGTGCTGCGCGGCGCGCAGCTCGCGCTCGGCCGCCTCGCCGTCACGCACCCAATCGACGCGGAAGCCCCGCTGGGCGAGGCCCGCCTTCAGGCCGTCGCCCAGCAGGGGATCGTCTTCGGCGAGCAGGATGCGCATGGATGAATTATCCCGCGCGCATCAGTCGTCCTTCTGATCGTGCGCAACTCCCTGCGTCGCGTGGGCGGCCTGGGCGGCCGGCGCACCCTGGAACTGCGTCCACCAGAACGCGAGGACGCCGGCGAGCAGCATCGCCGCGACCGGGCGCCATGCGCGGCGGATCCCTTCGCCGGGAGCGGCGGCCTTGCGGCCCGTCACCATCGCGGTCACCAGGTTCTCGCGGTGCACGAGGCTTCCGAGGACCACACCCGCGATATGCACGCCGACGATCGCGAGCATGGCGTTCGCGATCGCCTCGTGCGTCTCCTCGAGCCAATGCCCGCCCAGCTCCTCGTACGTCGCCCACCCCGAGAGCGCGACGAAAGCGGTGAGCGCGAGCAGCGCGACGATGGCCACGGCGCCGGCGGGATTGTGCCCCGCGTGGTGCTCGGGCCGCCCGCGCAGGATCGACCCGATGTAGCGGCCGATCTCGCGCGGCCCGCGCACGAAGCTCGCGAAGCGCGCGTGGCGCGTGCCGACGAGGCCCCAGGCGAGGCGGAATGCCACGAGCCCGGCCATGGTGTAGCCGAGCGTCACGTGCACCAGCCGGAAGCGCTCGCTCTCGGCGGTGAGGTACGCGCCCGCGAAGGCGAAGACCATGAGCCAGTGGAAGACGCGCACCGGCGCGTCCCAGACGAGCGTGCGGCGGGCGGCAGGCGCCGCCTGCACGTCAGCGGGGGATTCGTACGTCGTGCTCATCGAAGGCTCCTTGCGCGGCGCCGGCATGGCAGGCGCCGCAGTTGGATGGTTTCTTGACGGAGGGGAGGCGCCACGTCGAGGGCGCGATCTCGTCGTGCTCGTGCAGGAACCACGCCGAGCGCGTGATGCGGTTCTCGGGCGGAATCGAAGCGGCGCGCTTGCCGCTTCCGGCATTGGCCTCGAGCCACGCGCCGATCGCGTTCGCGGTGGGCGCGTCGAGCGAGGCGTCGGTGCCGAAATGGCGGTCGAGGCCCGCCATGATGGCGCGCCACGAGGCCGCCGGGAGCAAGCGCGGCGCGTAGGGCACGTGGCACGAGCCGCATTCCTGCACGTACTGGGAAGGCAGGGGCGCGCGCGAATGCTTTCCTTCGTGCTCGTCCGCCAGGGCCGCGAAGGCCGCGACGCCCGCGAGCGCCGAAAGGACGAGGCGCCTCATGGCCGCAGCCTCACGAGCCACGCGAGCACGTCCGCCTTCTCGGCGGCGCTGCATTCGCGCCCGACCACGTCGTTGCAGTTGCGCCGGAACCACTTCTCCACGCGCGCGGGATCGGTGAAGCGCTCGGCGTCGAATGCGGGCGCCAGGGGCTGGATCGACTTGCCCGTGGCGGCGTGGCGTCCCGCGCCGGTCGGCGGCTCGCCGTGGCACGAGCTGCAGCTCCACTCGCGGCCGTGCGTGGCGGTGAAGAACGCCTGTCCGCGCTGGGCCGAAGGCGGGGCGCCGGCCTGCGACGCATAGGCGGAAAGGATCTGGGCGGGAGTCGTCGCGGCCGCGGGCGGGGCGAGGGCGCCGATCGCAGGCGCCAGGGCGAGCGCCGCGAGGAAAAGCTTCGATGTCATGGAAACCTCCTTCGGCCATCCATGATGGCGGCGCCGTCTTAGCGATTCCTTAACGCGATGGCCCGATGGAATCATCAACTTTCCGGCCCGCGGCGGTGTCCCTCGTGAATCCCCCTGCAGGAGGAATCGCCATGAAGACCCCGATGCTCCTCGCCGCGGCGCTCGCGGCGCTCCCGATGGCCGCCGGCGCGGCGGAAATCTCGCGCTCGCAGGCCGTCATCACCGGCCCCGTCGTCATCCCCGCCGAGCCCGCCTACGTCGCGCCGGGCGCGCCCGCCGTCTGCTCCGACATCGAGCAGCGCAAGGCCGTCCTCGACGACGAGAAGGTCACCTACGACCGCGATCGCGACCAGCTCGACGCCGAGGCCGCGCGCCTCGCGCGCGAATACGACGACCTCGACCGCACCGATACGGTGGCGGTCGCGGCGTACAACGCCCGGTCGGACGAGCACAACCGGCGAGTGGCGGCGCACAATGCGCGGGTGGCCGACATGAACTACGCCGTCGCGCAGCTCACCGCCGACATCGCCAACGCCACGCCGGCCTGCCGCTACACCTGGAACTACTGACGGGGACAGTCCCCTTTTCCTCATGAAGACGCGCAAGCTGGGAAGCAGGCTCGAGGTCTCCGCCATCGGGCTGGGCTGCATGGGCATGTCGGAGTTCTACTCCGGCGGGAGCGAAGCCGAATCCATCGCGACGATCCACCGCGCGCTGGACCTCGGCATCACGTTCCTCGATACGGCCGACATGTACGGCGTCGGCCGCAACGAGGAGCTCGTGGGCCGCGCGATCCGCGGCCGGCGCGAGGGCCTCGTCGTCGCGACCAAGTTCGGCAACGTGCGCGGCGCGGACGGCAGCTTCCGCGGCGTGAACGGCAAGCCCGACTACGTGAGGAGCGCGTGCGAGGCGAGCCTGAAGCGCCTCGGCATCGAGGCGATCGACCTCTACTACCAGCACCGCGTCGACCCCGGGACGCCGATCGAGGAGACGGTCGGCGCGATGGCCGATCTCGTGCGCGAGGGCAAGGTGCGCTACCTGGGGCTCTCGGAGGCGGCGCCGGCGACGATCCGCCGCGCGCACGAGGTCCATCCCATCGCCGCGTTGCAGACCGAGTACTCGTTGTGGAGCCGTGAGGTCGAGGAGGAGATCCTGCCGACCGTGCGCGAGCTGGGCATCGGCTTCGTCCCCTACAGCCCGCTCGGTCGCGGCTTCCTCACCGGCCGCATCCGGTCCATCGACGACCTCGAGGCGAACGATTATCGCCGCAACTCGCCGCGCTTCCAGGGCGAGAACTTCGCGAAGAACCTGCGCCTCCTGGACGAGGTGAACGCGATCGCGAAGGAGAAGGGCTGCACGCCCTCGCAGCTCGCGCTCGCGTGGGTGCTCGAGCAGGGCGGCGACATCGTGCCGATCCCCGGGACGAAGCACGTGAAGTACCTCGAGGAGAACGCGAAGGCGGTCGATATCCGCCTCTCGCCGCAGGAGCTCGATCGCATCGACCGCGCGATGCCGCCCGGCGCGGCCGCCGGGATGCGCTATCCCGAGCAGGGCATGCGCACCGTGAACCGCTAATCCCGTGTCGGCTTGCGCCGACACGCGGACTGCGTCTTGAACAAGAGCCGGAGGCGTCAAGCCGGCGGCCGCATCACCTCGCGCGCGCCGCGGCTCCGGAGGATCGCGCCCACCCGCTCTTCCTCGCCCGTCGAATCCACGGTGAGGGCGCACACGGCGCTGCGGATCGCCGAGCCGAACCGCCCGCGCTCCACCGACGCGCGATCCTCGCCCGCCTGGTTCTCGTAGGTCTCGCCCGGCGCCTCCGCGGCGATGCCGTCGCTCGTCTGCGAGGCGCTCAACGTGATGCGCTCGCGCGCGATGCCTTCGGCGACGAGCGCGTCGCGCGCCCGCTCGGCGGCCGAGACCGTGTCGAAGATGCCGGTGAGTCGCGTCGCCATGGCGTCCGTCCCGAGGTGAATGCGGGTTGGATGCGGCACGGTCGCGGCGGTTCAGGCGAGCAGGGACTCGAGCTGGTCGAGCAGCGGAGCCTGCGCCGGGAGGATGCGCCGGCGCGCCTCGTCCACCGCGAACCACTCGGCGCGGTCGACCTCGGGAAACTCCGCCGTGCGGCCCGATCGCGGCGGCCACTCCATCGAGAAGGTGTTGCTGCGGATCGCGCGCGGATCGCAATCGCCCTCGACCGCCCAGGCGCGCACGAGCTTGCCGCTCTTCTGGCGCACGGGATCGAGCGCGACGAAGGCGCCCTCGGGGCGCAGGCCGGTCTCCTCCGCGAGCTCGCGCTTCGCGGCGTCGAGGGGCTCCTCCGCCTCGTCGTGCTCGCCCTTGGGAATGCTCCACGCGCCCGCGTCGCGGTCCTTCCAGAACGGGCCGCCGGGGTGGACGAGCAGGACCTCGAGTCCCCGGGCGCCCACCCGATACATCAGGACGCCGGCGCTCTGCCGTCCCCGCGCCATCGCCGACTCAGGCGCGCGGCGCCTTGAGGAGTGCCAGCACGTCGCGGAAACGCTCGTGCTCGCAGCTTCCGAGCCATTCGAAGACGAGCATCTCCGTCGTCACGAGCACCGCGCCGGCACGCTCCAGGCGGTGCAGGGCGGCCTCGCGGTCCTCGGCGTGGCGCGATCCGCACGCGTCCGCGGCGACCCAAACGGGGAAGCCCTCGCGCCGCAGGCCGAGCGCGGTCTGCATGAGGCACACGTGCGCCTCGCATCCGGCGATCGCGACCTGCGCGTCGCCGCCTTTCCCGGCGGCGCGCACGCGTGCCGCCAGGCCGTCCACGCAGCCGTCGAAGGCCATCTTGGCGAGCGTCTCGTCGCAGCGGCTGCGGATCGCCGGCGCGTTCGGCCCGAGTCCCGCCGGGTTCTGCTCGGTGCCGACCACCGGGATGCCGAGGATGCGGGCCGCATCGGCGAGGCGCACCGCCCGCGCGACCACCCGCTCGCCCTCGTGGATGGCGGGCATGAGGCGCTGCTGGTAGTCGACGAGCACGAGGACCGAGCGGCGGGGATCGATGCGGTCGGAAGGCATGGGAATCAGAATACACTTTGCCTCGAACGGGAAAGGAAATCGCCATGGATACCGCAGCCACCGCACGCACCGACCGATTGATGAGCGCCGCCGACTACCGCGAGTCGCTGCGCCGGCTGAAGCCGCGCGTCTTCGTGGACGGCGAGCGCATCGAGAGCGTGGCCGACGCGCCCCAGCTCGCGCCCGGCGTGAACGCGCTCGGCGTGAGCTACGACTGGGCCCGGCGCGCGGATCTCGCGCCGCTCATGACCGCCGTGCCGTCGTCGAGCGGCCGCGTCGTGAACCGCATGCTGCACCTGAACGAGGCCGCGGGCGACCTCCTCAACAAGCTCGAAGCGGTGCGCATCCTCTGCCAGGAGACGGGCTGCGCGCAGCGCTACCTCGCCCACGACGCGTTGAACGCGCTCGCGCAGGCGACCGCCCGCATCGACGCCGCCGCCGGCTCGCGCGAGCACCGCGCGCGCTTCGCGGCGTACCTCGAGCACGTGCACGAGGGCGACCTCGCGCTCGGCATCGCCATGACCGACGCGAAGGGCGATCGCTCGAAGCGTCCCCACCAGCAGGCGAATCCCGACACCTACGTCCACGTCGCGCGCCGCGACGCCAAGGGCATCGTGATCTGCGGCACGAAGGCGATCGTCACCGCGGCGCCGTACATGCACGAGCTCCTCGTGATGCCGTGCCGCAACATGACCGCCGAGGATGCCGATTTCGCGGTGTGCTGCGCGGTGCCGGTTGATGCCGAGGGCGTGACCATCGTCTCGCGGCCGGCCGGCCGCCCCGGCGAGAAGCTCGAGCACGGCGACGCGCTCTTCTCGCGTCGCTACGGGCAATCGACGGCGGTGGTCGTCTTCGACCAGGTGTTCGTGCCGTGGGAACGGGTGTTCTACGCCGGCGCGTGGGAGCACTCCTCCGCGCTCACCTACAGCTACGCCACGCACCATCGCCAGAGCTGCATCGCCGCGCGCGCGGGCTTCGGCGACCTCCTCATCGGCGCGGGGGCGCTCATGTGCGAGGCGAACGGCCTCGACCCCGGCAGCACGTCCACGCTGCGCGAGCCGCTGGTCGAGCTCATCAAGATCGTGGAGGGTTTCTACGCGTGCGGCGTGGCGGCGAGCGTGTACGGGGCGCGCGACGAGCACAGCGGCACCTTCATGCCCGAGCCCGTGTTCGCGAACATCGGCAAGCTCCTCCTCGCCACGCAGATCTACGACATGCACCGACTCGCGCACGAGGTCTCCGGCGGCCTCGTGGTCGCGCTTCCCGGCCCCGACGAGGACCACAATCCCGCGACGGCGGGCACGCTCGCCGAGGTGCTGCGCGCCAATCCCGCGGTGCCGGCCGACAAGCGGCTGGAAGTCGCGCGCCTCATCGAGGACCTCACCGTGTCGCACCAGGGCGGCTGGTACTCGGTGATCAGCCTGCACGGCGGCGGCTCGCCCGCGGCGATGAAGCAGGAGATCTGGCGCAACTATCCGCTCGCCAACAAGGTGGAGCTGGTCGAGCGGCTGCTCGAGCGCGGCGTGGTGCATGATCCCTCGCGCGCCATCACGCGCAATCGCCAGCCGGGGCGCTGCTGCGATGCCGGCTGCAGCCAGCCGGGCCAGGCCGTGATGGTGCCGATGCCCACGCCGGACGAATGAAGGACGTCCCGGCCGCCGGGCGCGCAGTCAATCCTCCGGATGGAATTCCGGTCCCGAAGCCGCGGTCATAGGCGCACGTTCCCGAAAAACGGAGGAGGCCCATGGCCCGCAAGTACGGCAAGAAAGCGCAGAAGAAAGTGAAGAAGGTGATGGACGAGTACAAGCACGGCAAGCTGAAGAGCGGCCGGTCGGGCAAGCAGGTGAAGAGCCGCAAGCAGGCCATCGCGATCGGGCTCTCCGAGGCGCGCAAGGAAGGCGACAAGGTGCCTTCGCGCAAGTCGAGCAAGAAGAAGTCCGCCAGCCGCAAGAAGAGCTCCGGCAAGGCGAAATCCTCGAGCCATCGGAAGTCCCCGAGCCGGAAGTCCTCGAGCCGCAAGTCCTCGAGCCGCAAGTCCTCGAGCCGGAAGTCCTCGAGCCGGAAGTCCTCGAGCCGGAAGTCCTCGAGCCGCAAGAGCTCGTCGCGGAAATCGTCGAGCCGGAAGAAGAAGTCTTCCAGCCGCAAGAAGCGGAAGTAGCGCCCTTCAGGCGGCGCGGCGCAGCCGCGGCGATTCCAGCACGGCGGGATTCACGACGTTGATCGGGGTCCCGTCGAGCCACTCGAGGACCTGGTCGAAGATCTCCTCGAACTGCAGCTCGTACTCCTCGCGCGTGGAGTAGCCGATGTGGGGCGTGGCGATGACGTTCGGCAGGTTGAGCAGCGGATGCGTCGTGTCGACGAGCGGCTCGTGCTCGAACACGTCCACCGCCGCCATGCCCGGGCGCCCGGCGGCGAGCGCGGCTTCGAGAGCGCCCGGCTCGACGAGCGGCGCGCGGCTCGTGTTCACGAAGAGGGCCGAGGGTTTCATCCGCGCGAGGTCGGTGCGGGTGACGATGCCGCGGGTCGCCGGATAGAGCCGCATGTGCAGCGAGAGCACGTCGCTCTCCTCGAAGAATGCCTCCTTGCTCGCCGCCACCTCGACTGCCTCGTCGCGAGCCCGCGCGCGCGAAGCCTCGCTCGCCCACACGATCACCCGCATGCCGAAGGCGCGCGCGTAATCGGCCACGGCGTGCGCGATGCGTCCCCAGCCGTAGAGGCCGAGGGTCTTGCCGCGCAGGGTCGTGCCCACGCCCATCTGCCAGCGCCCCGCCTTGAGCGAGGCCACCTGCTGCGGGATCTGGCGCATCGCCGCGAGCACGAGGGCCCAGGTGAGCTCGGCCGCGGCGTAGCAGGGCGTGCCGGGATGCTGGCTGGACGAGACCACGATCCCGAGCCGCGTGCACGCCTCGGTGTCGATGTGGGGATAGACGCTGCGCTGGCTGATGAGCTTCAGTTTCGGCAGGCGCTCGAGGAGCGCGCCGCGGATCTTCGTGCGCTCGCGGATGAGGACCAGCACGTCGGCCTTCGCGAGCCGCTGCGCGAGCACGTCGTCGTCCTGCGCGTGGTCGTTCCACACCTCCACCTCGTGGCCGGCGAGCATGCCGAAGCAGGGCAGGGTGCGGATCGTGTCGAAATAGTCGTCGAGGATCGAGATCTTCATGGGCGGAGCACCCTCCGGACGGAGGGGGGCGGGGAGTGAATTTTAACGGAACGCGCGGTCAGAGCTTTTCCGTGGGAGCGCATGGAATCGTCCTACGCCGTTGCGCTCCGCGGAAAACCTCCGATAACGAGGGAATCGCCCCGCGTCCCGACACCGCACCGCGGGCGGCGAGATCCCGATCGCAACGTGAAAGGCCAGGCCATGACTCGCCATCGGTGGCGTACCGAGCTGAAAGCCTGTACGTCCG
Source organism: Usitatibacter sp. (assembly GCA_036377935.1). Taxonomy (GTDB): domain Bacteria; phylum Pseudomonadota; class Gammaproteobacteria; order Burkholderiales; family Usitatibacteraceae; genus Usitatibacter. The sequence continues at coordinate 1,756 of DASUXK010000005.1, read as the reverse complement.
AAGTGGATGTCCTCAAGGTCGTGGAACGTTACCTCGGCCAGTGGAGCGCCGAGGAGATTCGCATGCTGCCGCCCGCGGTCGCGCCCGGCACCTTCACCTCGGGCAAGGCCGTCTCCGACTACACCTTCAACCTCGGCCGCGCCCATGCGGGATTCCAGGGCGATGCCGAATCCCTCGCGCGGCTGCAGGAGATCCTGCTCTTCTTCACGCAGGCTTCGGTGCGCGTGACGCAGCTGAGGCTCGGCGAGGGTCCGCCGGGGGAGGCGGTGGCCGCGCCGGCGAAGCCCGTCGCCGACGAGGCGTGAGCGTCAGCTCCCGGCCAACCCCGGCCCCTGCGCCGGGGAGCCGCGGGGAATCGTGAATCGAATCGTCGTTCCCCGTCCGCGCTCGCTCTCCGCGCGGATCTCGCCGCCGTGCGCGCGCACGATGCCGCGCGCGATCGCGAGGCCCAGCCCCGCCCCCGAGCGCGATCCCTGCTCGGCCTTCCAGTAGCGATCGAAGAGGCGTTCCACCTGTCCAGGGGCGATGCCGATGCCGTCGTCGCGCACCGCCACCTCGACCGTATCGCCGCGCTCATCCGCGCCCACGTGGACGTGCCCGCCCGCGGCCGTGAACTTGAGTGCGTTCTCCACCAGGTTCGACAGCACCTGGACCAGGCGGTCGTGGTCGCCCGCCACGGTGCCGAGCCGCGGTCCCGCCGACACGGTGAGCGCGATCCCGCGCTCGCGCGCGCGCTCTTCGAAGAGCTCGCGCGTCTCCTCGAGGATGCGGCCCGGATCCACCGGCTCGCGCCGCACTTCCAGGCGCCCGGCATCGATGCGGGAGACGTCGAGCAGGTCCTCGACGAGCCGCGTCATGATGTGGATGGACCGGCGCGTGAGCGTCGCAAAGCGCTCGCGGCGCTGCGCGTCGAGCGGCGCGGCCTGCATGGCGGCCGTGGCTGTGGCGATGACGTGCAGCGGATTGCGCAGGTCGTGCGCGACGGTGGCGACCATGTCCTCGCGCAGCTGCGCCGCGCGCTCCGCCGCCTCCCGCGCCTGGTGCTCCTGGCGCAGCAGCCGCGCCTCGCTTTCCTTGAGGCTCTGGCGCGCCTGCTGCTGCTCCGTGATGTCCTCGGCGATGACCACGAAGAACGCGAGCGCTCCCGACTCGTCGTGCACGGCGGACACGCAGATGTGCGACCAGACGACGGTGCCGTCCCGCCGCACGCAGCGCTTGTCCATGGTGTAGCTGGGAACGGCGCCCGAGGCGAGCCGCGTGTTGAGCTGCAGGCACGCATCGACGTCCTCGGGGAAGGTGAGCTCGTAGAAGCCGCGCGCGAGGAGGGCCGGGCGGTCGTAGCCCAGCATCTCGCAGAGCCTGTCGTTCACCAGCAGGAAGCGGCCGGAGAGGTCGAAGTGCGCGATGCCGACCGGCGCCCGGTCGATGGTGGCCCGCAGCCCGCGCAGCGTCTCGCGCTCGGCGGCGGGAACGCATGGCGCAAGGAGCCGCTGCGAATGCGGAGTGCCGCCGACACCGTGCGCCGTTTCCATCCGATTCCTTTGGAGTCGGTAACGATCCTACGCCGTGGATCGCGAGTGGTCATTCGCTTACAGGCGTTAACTCCGAAGGATCCGCAGGGGCCCGCAAGGCGCCGCCCACGCGCGCATCCTCGCCTTGGGCGGGGCCGTGCGCATGGCTCTTTCGGCTCATCGGCCGATCCGGACGGCCCATGGGACAATGCGCCGCTCGATTCCCCCCCGCGCTCGACGTGCCG
>DASUXK010000004.1:0-5338 GCA_036377935.1 Usitatibacter sp. | reverse complement strand
CTGCAGGGACTCGACCGGCCGCGGGGTCGGGCTCGGGCGCGCCGCCCGCGCGCGCCTCGGTCTTGCGCCGCGACCAGCGCGAGAGGAAGCCCTCGTCCTTCGCGCTCAATGCGAGCCCTCCTTGCGAAAGCGCCCTTCCTTGCCCGTGAAGGACCGCGGCCTGCGCCGCTCCTTCGGCTCGGGCCGGTAGTTCGCCTCGACCCACTGCGCCATCCATTGCGCGAGCTCCTCCCACGCCGGCAGTCGCTCGACGCGCTCGGCGGCGTCCATCCAGCGCGCGGCCTCGTTGTACGAGAGCGTGGCCTGGTAGGGATAGGGATCGCCGGTCGCCTCGTCGAGCCGCAGCGAGACGAACACGCTCGGCTCGTCGCTCGTCGCGTTGAGGTAGTAGCCTTCCGCCTCGCCGGGAAAGAGGGTCACCGAAAGACCGGGGTGCAGCCGCCGCAGGAGGCGCTCGTCCTCGGCGAGCACGCGCACCGGGCCGCCCTCGTCGGGCAGGACGCCCGCGAGGCTCCAGCGGTGCGTCTCCCATCGGTTGCTCACGGCCTGCCGCTCGAGGATCACGGCGATCTTGCGCGTCGGATGCGTGCCCATGACGCCAATATAGAAGAAATCGCGGGCGCCGACGCGTGCTATTCTGGATTTTCCCCGCAAATCCCGATGCCGATGGCTGCCCCGCGCAAGACCGTCATCGCCGTGCATCCGCAACGCGACGACCTTCCCATCCCGCCCGCCGGCGCGATCCGCGGCGGCACGCCCGTCGATGCGCTGGGCCGCGCGCTGCGCGACCTGCGCATCTCGGTCACCGACCGCTGCAACTTCCGGTGCACCTACTGCATGCCGAAGGAAGCGTTCGGCATGGACTACGAGTTCCTGCCCCACGCCGAGGTCCTCACGTTCGAGGAGATCGTGCGCATGGCGCGCGTCTTCCACGCGCTCGGCACGGAGAAGATCCGGCTCACGGGCGGCGAGCCGCTGCTGCGCCGCGGCATCGAGGAGCTGGTGGCGATGCTGCGCGAGGCGCTGCCCGCCGTGGATCTCACCCTCACCACCAACGGCTCGGCGCTCAAGGCGCGGGCGCGCGCGCTCAAGGCCGCGGGCCTCGACCGCATCACGGTGAGCCTCGACTCGCTGGACGACGCCACGTTCCGCGCGATGAACGACGTGGACTTCCCCGTCGCGCGCGTGCTCGAGGCGATCGACGAGGCCGCCGCCGCGGGGCTCGACCCGATCAAGGTGAACATGGTCGTCAAGCGCGGCGTGAACGACCACCAGGTGGTCGACATGGCGCGCCATTTCCGGCGGACCGGGCGGATCGTGCGCTTCATCGAGTTCATGGACGTGGGCTCGACCAACGGCTGGCGCATGGACGACGTGATCCCCTCCTCGGAGATCGTGCGGCGCATCGCGGCGCACTTCCCGCTCGAGCCCGTGGAGCGCCATTACCGCGGCGAGGTGGCGGAGCGCTGGCGCTACACCGACGGCGCGGGCGAGATCGGCGTGATCTCCTCGGTCACGCAGGCGTTCTGCTCCACGTGCACGCGCGCGCGCCTTTCCACCGACGGGCGCCTCTACACCTGCCTTTTCGCGCAGCGCGGCCATGACCTGAAGAGCCTCTTGCGCGGCGGCGCGGACGATGCGCGGATCGCGCAGGCCCTGCGCGCCGTGTGGGAGCGGCGCTCCGACCGCTACTCCGAGATCCGCACCGAGGAGACGGCGCGCGCGCGCAAGGTCGAGATGTCGTACATCGGCGGCTGAGCCCATGCGCCACCGCCCCGTCCTCACGCACAACGCGCGGCCCGCCACCTACACGGTCGAGGCCTTCGACGAGAGCGGCGCGCGCGTGCCCACCCCCATCGCCGGCGAGCATCCCCTCACGCTCTACGTCGACAAGCGCGAGATCGTCACGCTCATGACGCTGGGCGCGGCCCCCGAGGCGCTCGCCATCGGTTTCCTGCGCAACCAGCGCCTCGTCTCCTCGCTCGAGCAGATCGCCTCGGTGCAGGTGGACTGGGACGTGAACGCGGTCGCCGTCACCACCGTCGGCGGCCTCGAGGACCTGGACGCGAAGACGAGCAAGCGCACCGCGACCACGGGCTGCGGCCAGGGGACCGTGTTCGGCGACCTCATGGCGGACATCGAGTCGATCCGGCTCGAGGACGAGACGCGCATCGACGAGGAGACGCTCTTCGGCCTGCTCAACGCCGTGCGCCTGCACGAATCCATCTACAAGCAGGCGGGCGCCGTGCACGGCTGCGCGCTCGCGAAGGGATCGGAGATCCTCACCTTCGTCGAGGACGTGGGGCGCCACAACGCCGTGGACGCGATCGCCGGCTGGATGTGGCTCGAGGGCATCGACGGCCGCGACAAGATCTTCTACACCACCGGACGGCTCACCTCGGAGATGGTGATCAAGGCCGCGCAGATGCAGGTGCCGGTTCTGGTGTCGCGCTCGGGCCTCACCAAGATGGGCCACGAGGTGGCGAAGCAGGTCGGCATCACGATGATCGGGCGCGCGGTGAACCGGCGCTACCTGCTCTTCACCGGCGCCGAGCGGCTGGTGAGGAACGCCTCGCCCCCGGATGCGAAGGCGGGAGCCGCCGCGCGCCATGGCTGAGGCCCCGTCCGAAGCGATCGGCCGTTGCCACCGAGGCGCGGTGACGTACACGCGCGCGTCGTACGATGCATATGCCGAAGATTGAGGTGACCGGCCTGGTGCTGGCCGGCGGGCAGGGAAGCCGCATGGGCGGCGTGGACAAGGGGCTGCAGCCCTTCCGCGGCAAGCCGATGGTGGCCCACGCGCTCGAGCGCCTGGCGCCCCAGGTGGACGAGGTGCTGATCAACGCCAACCGCAACGTGGCCGAGTATGGGCGCTTCGGTCCCCGCGTGATCTCCGACGAGATCGAGGGGTTCGCCGGGCCGCTCGCGGGCTTCGAGCGCGGGCTCGCGCACGCCTCGGGGGAGCTCGTCGCCACCGTGCCGTGCGATTCGCCCTTCCTTCCCGAGGACCTCGTCGCCCGGCTTCGGGCCGCGATGGACGCGGCGCGAGCCGACCTCGCGGTGGCGAAGACCGGCGCGCAGGCGCATCCCGTGTTCTGCCTCATGCGCCGCGCGGTGCACGGGTCGCTGCGGGAGTTCCTCGCGAGCGGGCAGCGCAAGATCGATCGGTGGTACGCGGCGCTCCACGTGGTGGAGGTGCCCTTCGACGACGAGGCCGGCGCGTTCGTGAACATCAACACCCGTGAGGAGCTCGCGCACCTCGAGCCCGGCGGGAAGTAGCCGTGCCGGCGAAGCTGCGCCGGACGCGGCCGGCGCTTCCGCGCTTCGCCGTCGCGTGGTTCCCGCGCTTCGAGGGGCTGGAACGCGTCGAGGCGTTCCGCGCCCGCCACGACCCCATGGCCTCGCTCATCCCCGCGCATCTGTCGCTGGTCTTCCCGTTCGCCACCGCCCTCACGCGGCTGCAGATCGAGACCCACGTGAAGCGCACCGTCTCGCGCTGGCCGCCGGTCCCCGTGAGCTTTCGCGCGGTGCGCATGCACGCGAACGAGTTCGTGTTCCTCATGGCCTCGCGCGGCGCGGAATCGGTCCTCGCGCTGCACGACCGGCTCTACTCGCGCTCGCTGCTGCCCTACCTGCGGCGCGACCTGCCCTACGAGCCGCACATCACGATCGCGCGCAACGCGAGCTTCCCCGCCCTGGAGGCCGCGTACGAGGAGGCGCGCGAGGCGTTCCGCCGCGAGCTCGCCGACGTGATCCGGGAGGTGACGCTCCTGTCCGTGAAGCGCGACGGTAGAATCGAGCGACTGGGCGACTTCGCCCTGCACTCCGCCTGAACGCCATGTCCACGCTCACCATCACGCAGGCTTCCTGCGCCGACGACTACGACCCGAACTCGATGCCGGTCGCGAAGGCGCGCGAGTTCATCCACCGCTTCCTGCAGCCGGTCGATGCGGTCCTGCGCGTGCCGGTGCGCTCGGCCCTCGGCCGCGTGCTCGCCGAGGACGTGATCTCGCCGGTGAACGTGCCCGCGCACCGCAATTCCGCGATGGACGGCTGGGCCCTGCGCGCCGCGGACCTGCAGGCGCAAGGCGAGACGACGCTCGAGGAGATCGGCAGCGCCTTCGCCGGGCGTCCCTTCGCGGGCAAGGTCGGCCCCGGCCAATGCGTGCGCATCATGACCGGCGGCGTGGTGCCCGAAGGCGCGGACACGGTCGTGATGCAGGAGCGCGCGAAGGCGAGCGGGAAGTCGATCGCCTTCGCGCCGGGCCAGAAGGCGGGGCAGAACGTGCGCGAGGCGGGCGAGGACCTCGCGGTGGGCTCCGTGGCGCTGCCGCGCGGCCGGCTCGTGCGGCCCGCCGACCTCGGCCTCATCGCCTCGCTCGGCATCGGGGAGGTCCCGGTGTACCGCCCGCTGCGCGTCGCGTTCTTCTCGACCGGCGACGAGCTCAAGTCCATCGGCACCGCGCTCGGCGAGGGCGAGATCTACGACTCCAACCGCTACACGCTGCACGGCATGCTCGCGCGCCTGGGCTGCGAGGTGCTCGACATGGGCGTGGTGCGCGACGACCCGAAGCTCCTCGAGCGCGCGTTCCGCGAGGCGGCGGGGGCGGCCGATGTCGTCATCACGAGCGGCGGCGTCTCCGTGGGCGAGGCGGACTTCGTGAAGGACCTGCTCGGCAAGCTGGGCGAGGTGGTCTTCTGGAAGATCGCGATGAAGCCGGGCCGGCCGCTCGCCTACGGGCGCATCGGCGCCGCGCACTTCTTCGGGCTTCCGGGCAATCCGGTCTCCGTGATGGTCACGTTCTACCAGTTCGTGCGCGAGGCGCTGCTCGCGCTGATGGGCGTGGATCCCGTGCCGCCGGTGCCCACGTTCACGGCGCGCTGCACCTCGCGGCTCAAGAAGGCGCCGGGGCGCACCGAGTTCCAGCGCGGCATCGTCGCGCGCGGCGCGGATGGCGCGCTCGCGGTGCGGCCCACGGGCGAGCAGGGCTCGGGGATCCTCAAATCGATGAGCGAGGCCAACTGCTTCATCATCCTCGACGAGGCGACCGGAAACGTCGAGCCGGGCACCGAGGTCCCGGTGCAGCTCCTCGAAGGCGTCGTGTGAGCACCGCCGCGCTCGACCGCGACGTCGGCGCTCGCCGCCGCCTCGGCGAAGGCGCGCTCGATGGCGGCGGGGTCGTCGCGGACCACGCCCATGTCGAGGACCTCGCAGCCCAGGCGCGTGAGCATGCCGTGCAGCGTGTAGCGGTTGGAGTCGTAGATCTCGCCCTCGCCCAGGGTCGAGCCGACGCTCTTCAGCTCGTCGCCGGTGGAGAAGAAGGCCACCCGCAGCGGG
>DASUXK010000003.1:0-3589 GCA_036377935.1 Usitatibacter sp. | reverse complement strand
GCCCTGGAACATGCGCTCGACCATGTCCATGAGGTCGCGATAGTCGGCGTATGCCTGGTACAGCTCGAGCATCGTGAACTCGGGGTTGTGGCGCGTCGAGATCCCTTCGTTGCGGAAGTTCCGGTTGATCTCGAACACCTTCTCCATGCCGCCGACCACGAGGCGCTTCAGATAGAGCTCGGGCGCGATGCGCAGGAAGAGCTCCGTGTCGAGTGCGTTGTGGTACGTCTTGAACGGACGCGCCGCCGCGCCGCCGGGGATGGGATGCATCATCGGCGTCTCGACCTCGAGGTAGCCGCGGCGGACGAAGAACTCGCGCATCGCCTGCACGAGCTTCGAGCGGATCTCGAAGGTGCGGCGCGCCTCGGGATTCACGATGAGGTCCACGTAGCGCTGGCGGTAGCGCTGCTCGGTGTCGGTGAGGCCGTGGAACTTCTCGGGGAGCGGGCGCAGCGACTTGGAAAGCAGCCGGATCCCGTTCGCCTGGATCGTGAGCTCGCCCTTGTTCGTCTTGAAGAGCGTGCCCTCGACGCCGAGGATGTCGCCCAGGTCCCAATGCTTGAACGCCTCGTGCACCTCCGCGCCGGTGACGTCGTTGTTCACGTAGACCTGGATGCGCCCGCTCATGTCCTGGAGCGTGGCGAAGGAGGCCTTGCCCATCACGCGCTTGAGGAGCATGCGGCCCGCGACCGTGGCGTGCGGCTTCTCGCTCTCGAGCTGCTCCTTGCTCTTGGCGCCGTGCTCGCGCGCGAGGTCCCCGGCGAGGTCCTTGCGGCGGAAGTCGTTGGGAAATGCCGGTCCCTGCTCGCGAAGCCGCGCGAGCTTCGCGCGGCGCTCGGCGATGATCTGGTTCTCGTCCTGCGCAGCCTCGGGCGGCGCCTTGGGATCGTTGTCGTTGGCCATTCGTCAGACTCCCTGCTTCAAGCTCGCGCTGATGAATTCGTCGAGGTCGCCGTCGAGCACCTTCTGCGTGTTGCCTTCCTCCACGTTGGTCCGCAGGTCCTTGATGCGCGACTGGTCGAGCACGTAGGAGCGGATCTGGTGTCCCCAGCCGATGTCGCTCTTGGTGTCCTCGAGCGCCTGCTTCTGCTCGTTCCTCTTGCGAAGCTCCGTCTCGTAGAGCTTCGATTTCAGCATCGCCATCGCCTCGGCCTTGTTGCGGTGCTGGGAGCGGTCGTTCTGCGAGGCGACCACGATGCCGCTGGGGATGTGCGTGATGCGCACCGCGGAGTCGGTCCGGTTCACGTGCTGGCCGCCGGCGCCCGAAGCGCGATACGTGTCGATGCGCAGGTCCGCCGGGTTGATCTCGATCTCGATCGACTCGTCCACCTCGGGATAGACGAAGACGCTCGCGAAGGAGGTGTGGCGGCGCGCGTTGGAATCGAACGGGCTCTTCCTCACGAGACGGTGGATGCCCGTCTCGGTGCGCAGGTAGCCGTACGCGTAGGGGCCGGTCACGCGGATCGAGGCGCTCTTGAGCCCCGCCACCTCGCCCTCGCTCTCCTCGAGCAGCTCGACCTTGAAGCCGCGGCGGTCGCAGTACTTGCTGTACATGCGAAGGAGCATCTGCGCCCAGTCCTGCGCCTCGGTGCCGCCCTGGCCCGCGTTGATGTCGACGAAGCAGTTGTTGGGGTCCATCGGATCCGCGAACATGCGGCGGAACTCGAGGTCGGCGACGAGCTTCTCGACCTCCCGCACGTCGCCTTCCACCGCGACCAGCGTCTCGTCGTCGCCTTCGGACTTGGCGAGGCCGAAGAGCTCGCCGGAATCCTTGAGGCCGGAATCGATCTTCTCGAGGGTGCCGACGGTCTCCTCGAGCGTGCGGCGTTCCTTGCCCAGGTCCTGCGCGCGCTTCGCGTCGGACCAGATGTTCGGGTCCTCCAGCGTGCGCGCGACCTCGATCAGGCGCGACTTCTTCGCGTCGTAGTCAAAGATACCTCCGCAGCTCCGCCGCGCGGGCGGCGAGTCCGTGGAGGTTGTTCTCGATGGCGTTGAGGCGGTCGGCTTCCATGGCGGGATCGGGGTGCGCAAACCGGGAATTATACGTTTTACTCCACGTGCTCGATCACCAACTGCACGGAGCTCGTGCCCTGGTACTCGTTCACGTCGAGGCGGTAGACGGCGCGGATGGAGGCGGGCAGGGGATCGGGCGTGCCGAAGCGGATGGCGGGGATGCGGCGGCCGGCGAGGCCGAGGGTGAGCTTGAGGTGCTTTTCGCCCACGACGCGCTGCGACTCCACCGCGAAGCGGCCGGCGAAGCGCGGCTCGGGAAAGCCCTGGCCCCAGACCTGCTCCTGGAGCAACCGCGCGAGCTCGAGGCACACGTCCGCGGGCTCGAGCTCGCCGTCGCACTCGACGCGCTGCAGGAGGTCGGCGGGCGTGAGCTGCTCGCGCGCCACGGCCTCGAAGGCGTCGCGGAACGCCTCGAGCCGATCGCGCGCGAGCGTGACGCCGGCCGCCGCCGCGTGGCCGCCGAAGCGCTCCATCACGCCCGGCGCGCGCTTCTCGACCAGGTCGAGCGCGTCGCGCAGGTGCAGCGAAGGCACCGATCGCCCCGAGCCCTTGAGCTTGCCCGGCGCGTCGGAAGCGAAGGCGAACACGGGACGATGGAAGCGGTCCTTCAGGCGCGAGGCGAGGAGACCCACGACGCCGGTGTGCCACGCGTCGTGGTGGATCGCGAGCGTGTACGCGTCGCCCGCCTGCACCGAGCCCAGCATCGCCAGCGCGGACTCCTGCATGTCCGCCTCGATCTCGCGGCGCTCGCGGTTGAGCGCGTCCAGGCGCGTGGCGATTCGCGCCGCGTGCGAAGGATCGTCGGCAAGCAGGCATTCGATGCCGAGCGACATGTCCTGCAGGCGGCCGGCGGCATTGAGCCTCGGCCCGACGGAGAACCCGAGGTCGTAGGCGAGCGCGCGGCGCGCATCGCGGCCCGCCGCCTCGAGGAGCGCCGCCACGCCCGGCGACGCCTTGCCGCCCCGGATGCGAGCGAGCCCCTGCGCGACGAGGATGCGGTTGTTCGCATCGAGCCGCACGACGTCGGCCACGGTCCCCAGCGCGACGAGATCCAGCAGCCCGGCGAGGTTCGGCTCCGCGCGCGAGGCGAAGGCGCCGCGGCGGCGCAGCTCCGCGCGCAGCGCGAGCATCACGTAGAAGATCACGCCCACGCCCGCGAGGTGCTTGCTCGGGAAGCCGCAACCGGCCTGGTTCGGATTCACGATGCACGCCGCCGCGGGGCGCAGCGGGCCGGGCAGGTGGTGGTCGGTCACGAGCACGCGCATGCCGAGGCGGTTCGCTTCGGCCACGCCGTCCACCGCCGCGATGCCGTTGTCCACGGTGATGAGCACGTCCGGCGAGCGCCGCGCCGCCTCGAGGGCGATCTCGGGCGTGAGGCCGTAGCCGTGCTCGAACCGGTTGGGCACGAGGTAATCCACGTTCGCGCCGAAAGCGCGCAGCGCCCGCACGCCCACCGCGCAGGCCGTGGCGCCGTCCGCGTCGTAGTCGGCCACGATGAGGAGCCGCTCGCCCTTCGCGATCGCATCGGCGAGGAGCCGCGCGGCATCGTCCACGTGCGAGAGGCCTTTGGGCGCCG
>DASUXK010000002.1:0-2037 GCA_036377935.1 Usitatibacter sp. | reverse complement strand
TAGCGCTCCGCGCCGAGGCGGAAGCGCAGCACGTCGAGCATCGGGCGCGTGGAAGCGGCGTCGCGACGGGCGGCGAGGGCGCGCGCGCGCCGCCGCAGGATCTCCTCGGGCCCTTCGCCGCCGTTCGCAGGGGCGTTCATGCCGGATGCGCCGCCTCGAGGAGGGCGGCGAGCGTCTCGCGCAGCGCGCCGGCGCTGAGCCCGTCGGAATCCGCCACCGTGTCGGTCGAATCCATTTCGGCGGCGAGGCGCAAGGCGTTGCGGAAATGGCGTTGCGCCTCGTCCTCGCGACCCGCGGCGCGCGCGAGATTGCCGCACGCGACATGGGACAGGAGGTGCGCGGGATCGACGTACAAGGCGCGAGTGAGGGCGGCGAGCGCCGCGTCGCGGTCGCCGCGCTCGAGCAGCACCATCGCATGCAGGTAATGGGCGGCCGGATCGAGGCGCGAGGCCGCGAGCCATCGATCGCACCAGCGCAGCGCCTCGTCGAGGGCGCCGCGGTCCGCGCAGTCCCGGGCGCACGCGGCGAAGTCGGGATGCCGCCCGGCCGCGGGCTCCTGCGCGGGCGGCTGCCGCCCCTCGGCGGGCGCGGCGGGAACCGGGGCCGGCACGGGGGGCTCGGGCGGCAGCGGAATCGGCGGCCGCATCGCGGGCTCGCCGCGTGCGCGCCCGGCCTGCGCGACGCCCTTCCTTCGGTACATGAACGCCCCGCCGCGCATGACGGGCACGAATTGCGGGAAGCGCTGCGCCGCGGCCTCGCTCGGGCTCACCACGAGCCATCCGTCCGGCGCGAGCGCGGCGTGCAGCCGCGCGATCGCGCGCCGCATCTGCGCGGGGGTGAAGTACATGAGCACGTTCCTGCAGACCAGCAGGTCGACATCGTCGAACGGCTCGGCGCCGGGATCCACGAGGTTGTCGCGGCGGAACTCGACCAGCCGCCGCACGTCCGGGCGCACCACGTAGCGCGCATCGCCGATCGGCAGGAAGTAGCGCGCGAGGTAGCCCGGCGGCATGCCGCGGAAGGACCACGGGCCGTAGCGGCCCTCGGCGGCCTTCTCGAGGAAGCGCGGATTGACGTCGGTCGCGCGGATCTGCGCGCTCCATCCGGGGAAGCGCGCGAGCACCTGGCTCGCGACGATCGCGAGCGAGTACGCCTCCTCGCCGGTGCAGCAGCCGGCGCTCCAGATGCGCACGCACCGCGAGCCGCGCTCGCCGCGCCGCATCAGCGTGGGAAGGACGCTCTCGGCGAGCGCCTCGAAGAGCGCCGGATCGCGGAAGAAATACGTCTCGCCCACCGTGAGGTGCGCGGCGAGGACATTCAGCCGCTCGGGATCCCACGGCTCGGCGACGAGGCGCATCGCGCATTGCGCCGCGTCGCCGAAGCCGAGCTCGCCGGCCGCGCGCTCCACCGCGCGCCGCAAATCGGGAAGGCGTTGCGCCGGGACGGCGAGCCCGAGCCGCTCGCCCACGCGCTCGGCGAGGCGCTCCCAGATCGCGTCGGCGGCCTCGCTCACGCGGGCGCCCTCGCCGAGGCGATCGCGCGGTCGAGGGCGACCCATTCCTCCGGCGCGAAGAACGCCTCGAGGTCGTGGATGAGGACCAGGCCGTCGTCGAGCTGCGCGATGCCGCGCAGCCCGCGGTAGCCGAGGTCCCCGGGCGGGCGCACCCACGATCGCTCGAGCACCGATTCCACCGCGTCGACCGCGAGCAGCACGCGGCGCGATCCCATCCGCGCGACGAGGAAGTGATGGTCGGGAGACAGCGGGAGATCGGCCATGCCGAGGCGGCGGCGCACGCTCAGCACCGGCAGCAGCTCGCCCTCGAGGTCGAGGATGCCCAGCATGGGCGCGGGCATTCCCGGCAACGGCGTGACGGCGGCGGCGCGGATGGCGCGCTCGACCGCGTCGAGCGCGAGCGCGTGACGGCCGCGGTCGAGGCGGAAGCTGAGGAGCGTGAGGCGGTCGCCCGGCTGCGTGCCGGATGCGTTCATCGGCGAAATCCCGGTCTGCGCCGGATCGATCCGGAAAACTCTTTTAAC
>DASUXK010000001.1:0-5833 GCA_036377935.1 Usitatibacter sp. | reverse complement strand
GCCTCGACGCCCGGCGCTACCTCGAGGTGATCGCGATCGATCCCTCGGCCCCGCCGCCCGCGCGGGCGCGCTGGTTCGGGCTCGACGAGGCCGCCACGCGCGAGCGGCTCGCCCGCGGCCCCGTGCTCCTGCACTGGGTCGCCCGCACGCCCGACATCGACGCGGCCCTGCGCGAGTACCCGGAGCCGGTCGACGTGCTCGACCTCACGCGCGGCGATTTCGCGTGGAGGATCGGCGTGCCGCGCGACGGGCGCCTGCCCTGCGGCGGCGCCTGCCCCACGCTCATCCAATGGAAGGGCGCCGCGCATCCCGCCGACCGGCTGCCCCCTTCGGGCTGCGGGCTCCTCGAGCTGCGCACGGCAGGGCCCCTTCGCGCCGTCTTTTCCACCCCCTCGGGAAAGCGCACACTCCCCGCGGGGGAATAGTCTTCCCGGCAGCCGTGTTCATGCGGTGAGGCCCGCTACCTGGGCGGAGAGAACATGGATTTCGAGCTGATCGTGCCGTACATCCCGAACCTGCGCCGCTACGCGCGCGCGCTGGTGGGGGACCGGGACGGCGCCGACGACCTCGTGCAGGACACGCTCGTGCGCGCGGTGCGCATGTTCCATCTGTGGAAGCCCGGCGACTTGCGCGCCTGGCTCTTCTCCATCATGCACAACGTATTCGTGAACCAGCTCAAGGGCCGCAAGATCTCTCCCTCCGTCGAGATCGACGAGGAGACGATCGCGGCGCGCGTCCCGACCGTCGACCGGATGGACGTGATGGACCTCGAGCGCGGGCTCGCCCGCCTCGCGCCCGAGCAGCGCGAGGTGGTGCTGCTCGTCGCCCTCGAGGACATGAGCTACGCCGACGTGAGCCGCGCGCTCGGCATTCCCATCGGTACCGTGATGTCGCGGCTGTCGCGGGGTCGCGAGCGGTTGCGCCGCCTGATGGAAGGCGAAGCGCAGGCCGCCCGCGCGGAATTGAGGGTGGTGCAATGAGCACCGAGGAAGACGTCAAGTACGCGGAGCAGACCGCGGCGATCAAGCGCCGCTTCGATCCGGTGATGACCGAGCCCATCCCGGCGCGGATGTATCTCAAGAGCCCCGGGTGGATCGAGTACGCGCGCGCCGCGGTCGTGCTCGCCGCCGGCATCGCCATCGGCCTCGCGATCCCCGCCTTCGAGCCGCAGAAGCAGACGGTCGCGATGCAGCAGCTGCCGGTGCGCGCGGCGATGGCGCACGTCGTCTATTCGCCGGAGGTGCGCCATCCGGTGGAGGTGGACGCGAAGCAGCAGGACCACCTCGTGAAGTGGCTCTCGAAGCGCCTCGACGTGCCCCTCAAGGTGCCCGTGCTCACGCCGGAAGGCTTCGAGCTGCTGGGCGGCCGGCTCCTGCCCGGCGGCCAGGGCCCGGTCGCGCAGTTCATGTACCAGGACGCGGCGGGCAAGCGCCTCACGCTCTACGTGACGCCCACGAAGAAGGCCGAGCCCAAGATGACGTCCTTCCGCTTCGCGAAGGAAGGCAACGTCTCGGTCTTCTACTGGATCGACGAGGAGTGCGGCTACGCCCTCTCGGGCGAGATCGACAAGAACACGCTCGCGAAGGTCGCCTCGGCCGTCTACAAGCAGCTGGAGTCGTAAGGGCGGGAGAGGGTCGGGGCGCTTCGCCCGTGGCCCTCAGTCGAGCTCGTCGTGCAGGAACTGCAGCACCGCGACCTCGTCGCGCCGCAGCGCCGCGGCGCCGCGCGCGCGCCGCTCGCCGCCGGCCGGCACCTCGGGCGGCAGCGGCACGGTCCTCCCGAGCAGGTACGCGTCGACGATCGCCGGGTGCACGTAGTACTTGCGGCACACCGCGCGCGTGTTGCCGAGGCGCTCGGCGACGATGTCCATCGCGCGGACGATGTTGCGGTCGGCCTCGCGCCGGCTCGCCGCCGGCCCCATGGCGCGCAGCGCGATCGCCGCGTGCATGGTGCCGCCCCACGTGCGGAAATCCTTCGCCGTGACGTCGCGCCCGCTGATCTCGCGCAGCCGCTCGTTCACGTCGTCCGAGGTCACCGGCTGCCGGCGCCCGAAGGCGTCGACGAACTGGAAGATCTCGGTGCCGGGCAGGTCCTCGCAGCGCTGCACGATGCGCGCGAGCCGGCGGTCGGTGATCGAGACGTCGTGCTCGATGCCGCTCTTGCCGCGGAAGCTGAAGCGCAGCGTCGCGCCGTTCACTTCCACGTGGCGCCGGCGCAGCGTCGTGAGGCCGAAGGAGCGGTTCTGGCGCGCGTACTCGTCGTTGCCGACGCGGATGAGGGTCCGGTCGAGCAGGCGGATCACGGTCGCGATGATCTGGCGGCGCGAGAGCTCCGGGGCGCGCAGGTCGCGCTCGATCCTCTCGCGCAAGAGCGGCAGCGCCTCGCTGAACTCCGTCATGCGGCGGAACTTGGAGCGGTCGCGCGCCGCGCGATAGTCGGCGTGGTAGCGGTACTGCTTGCGCCCGCGCGCATCGCGCGCCGTCGCCTGGATGTGGCCGTCGGGATCGGGGCAGATCCACACGTCGGTCCATGCGGGCGGGATGGCGAGCGAGTTCAATCGCCGGCGCTTCTCGGGATCCGAGATGCGCGTGCCGTCGGGCTCGAAGTAGATCCAGCCCGAGCCCGCGCGCCGCCGCGTGATGCCCGCGAAGGCGTCGGTGACGTAGCGAAGCCCGGCGCGCGCGGCGGCCTTGCGGTGCTCGCGCGAGCGCGGCGATGCGACGGCGACTTCGGTCATGGAGTCCCCCGCTCCCTCGACCCGGGCGCGGGTATGGTCTCCGAAGGCGCCGGGCTCGGCAAGTCCCGGGGTGCACCGGCCGTTGGACTCGATCCCCTGCATCGATCGGCCCGGGCCACCGGTCGCCGTCGGCCCCAAGTAAAATGCCCGTGCGGACCTGACGCCGCAATTCCATGCCCGCCGCCCCCGTCCCGCGCCCCCTGGCGCTGCCCCCGCTGCATTTCCCCGACGAGCTTCCGATCGCGCAGCACCGCGAGCGGATCTCGGAGCTGATCCGCGCGCATCCGGTCACCATCGTCTGCGGTGAGACGGGCTCGGGGAAGACGACGCAGATCCCGAAGATCTGCCTCGCGAGCGGCCGCGGGGCGAGCGGGCTCATCGGATGCACGCAGCCGCGGCGCATTGCCGCGAGGAGCCTCGCGCACCGCCTGCAGCAGGAAATGCCCGGCGCGCCGCGCGGCTTCGTCGGCCACAAGATCCGCTTCCAGGACGCGACGCGGCCGGACACCGCGATCAAGGTGATGACCGACGGCATCCTCCTCGCCGAGACCCATTCGGACCGCCGGCTGCGCGCGTACGACACGATCATCGTCGACGAGGCGCACGAGAGGAGCCTCAACGTCGATTTCCTCCTCGGGTACCTGCGCCGCCTCGTCGAGGCGCGCGGCGACCTCAAGGTAGTCGTGACTTCCGCGACCATCGACACCGAGCGCTTCTCGCGCTTCTTCGGCGGCGCGCCGGTGATCGAGGTGTCGGGCCGCACGTATCCGGTGGAGGTGCGCTATCGCCCCGAGTATTTCGAGAGCGAGGAGGAGGACGACGAGCCGGTCGACATGAACGACGCGATCGTGAAGGCGGTGGACGAGATCGGCCGCGAGGGCCGCTCGGGCGACATCCTCGTGTTCCTCCCGGGCGAGCGCGAGATCCGCGAGGCGGCCGAGGCGTTGCGCAAGGACCACCCGAAGCACATGGAGATCCTGCCCCTCTTCGCACGCCTCTCGGCCGAGGAGCAGGACCGCGTCTTCGAGCGCTCCTCGCACCGGCGCATCGTGCTCTCGACCAACGTCGCAGAAACCTCGCTCACGGTGCCGGGCATCCACTACGTGATCGACACGGGCCTCGCGCGCGTGAAGCGCTACTCGCCGCGCCAGAAGATCGACCAGCTGCGCATCGAGCCCATCTCGCAGGCGGCGGCGCGCCAGCGCGCGGGCCGGTGCGGACGCGTGGCGAGCGGCGTGGCGATCCGCCTCTATGCCGAGCCGGACTTCCTCGAGCGCCCGGAATACACCACGCCCGAGATCCTGCGCACCTCGCTCGCGTCGGTGATCCTGCGCATGGCCGCGCTCGACCTGGGGCCCATCGACGAGTTCCCGTTCCTCGAGGCGCCCACGCCGCGGCAGGTGGCGGACGGATACCAGCAGCTTTTCGAGCTGGGCGCGATCGACGAGCAGAGAAGGTTGACGCGCCTCGGCCGCGAGCTCGCGAAGCTGCCCGTCGATCCGCGCATCGGGCGCATGCTGCTCGCCGCGCGCGAGTTCAACTGCCTCACCGAGATGGTGATCCTCGCCGCCGCGCTCTCGATCCAGGATCCGCGCGACCGGCCGCAGGCGCTGCGCGAGCAGTCGGACCGCGCGCACGAGGAGTTCCGCGACGAGTCCTCGGATTTCCTGCAGCTCCTGAACCTGTGGAAGTTCTTCGACACCGAGTTCCAGCACAAGAAGTCCAACCGCAAGCTCCAGGAGACGTGCCGCGAGCACTTCCTCTCGTACATCCGCATGCGCGAATGGCGCGACCTCGCGGGGCAGCTGCGCGAGATGGTCTCCGAGCTCGGCATCCGCGAGAACGGCACGCCCGCGACCTACGAGCAGGTCCACCGCGCGCTGCTGACCGGCCTCCTCGGCAACGTCGGCATGAAGGCCATCGAAGGCGACGGCTACAACGGGCCGCGCGGGCTGCAGTTCCACGTGTGGCCGGGATCGGGCCTGAAGAAGAACCGGCCGCGCTGGATCATGGCGGGCGAGCTGCAGGAGACGACCCGCGTCTTCGCGCGCAACGTCGCGCGCGTGGAGCCCGAATGGATCGAGAAGGCGGCCGCGCACCTCGTGGACCGCGCATACGTCGAGCCGCATTGGGACGCGAAGCGCGGCGAGGCGGTCGCCTACGAGAGCGTGACGCTGCACGGCCTGGTGCTCGTCGCGCGCCGCAAGGTGAGCTACGGGCGCATCGATCCGGTCAAGGCGCGCGAGGTGTTCATCGAGGGGGCGCTCGTCGCGGGCGAGCTCGAATCGAAGCTCGCGTTCTGGACGCACAACCGGGCGCTCATCCGCGAGATCGAGGAGCTGGAGCATCGGGCGCGCCGTCCCGACGTGCTGGTGGACGATCGCGCGCTCTTCGCGTTCTACGAGGCGCGGGTGCCGAAGGACGTCCGCGACGTGCGCGCGTTCGAGACGTGGTATCGCGCCGAGATCGCGAAGCAGCCGAAGCTCCTCTTCCTCGCGCGCGAGGACGTGATGCGCCACGGCGCGGAGTCGGTGACCGAGGAGCTCTTCCCCAGGCAGCTCGCCATGGGCGAGGCGACGTTCCCGCTCGCCTACCGCTTCGAGCCCGGGCATCCCCTGGACGGCGTCACGATGACCGTGCCGCTCGCGCTCCTCAACCAGGTGGACGACGCGGCCGTCGATTGGCTGGTGCCGGGGATGATCCGCGACAAGGTGGCCTGGACCATGAAGGCGCTGCCCAAGCGCATCCGCACGCAGCTCGTGCCGGTGCCGGAGCACGTCACGAAATTCCTGGAGAGGTCGTCGCCGGCCCCCGGCTCGTCATCCCCGACGCCGCAGCGCGGCGATGGTCGGGGATCCACCGTCACGGAAGCGGTGCTCGCCTACGCCTCGCGCATCGCCGGCGAGCGCCTGGACGCCGACGTGTTCGCGAAGGAGGAGCCGCCGCCGCACCTGCGCATGAACATCCGCGTCGTGGACGAGGCGAAACGCGAGCTCGCGATGGGCCGCGACCTGGGCGAGCTGCGCGCGCGCCTCGGCGAGGCGGCGAGCCTCACGCTCGCCAAGGCGAAGCCCGGCATGGAGCGCGAGGGCATCA